>JBBPZF010000869.1:0-5109 GCA_038199105.1 Chitinophagales bacterium
CTTGAAGCTGCACTAAATCTATTAATCAATGATGAAGCGCTTCGGAATCAATTGGGACAGCAAGGAAGGCAATCGATAATTGAAAAATTTTCCGATGAAAAAATTTTTCCGATGTTAAATGATGCTTTTCGGTCTGTGATAATGAGCCCTAAATAAATCGGAACCTTGGACGAAAACGTTCGTAATAAAAGTATTCCCAAAACCAATGACACTTGTGATGCTTTAGTCACCGTAATTATAACTTGTTATAACCATGGTTTATATCTCGAAAATGCGATTAGAAGTGCGCTTGAGCAGAAAGAGATTTCCAGGGAAATCATCGTAGTTGATGATGGATCGTCGGACAATACAGCGCAAGTTTCGAAAGATTTTCCGGAGGTAAGATATATCCATCAATTAAACCAAGGGGTTTCTGCCGCACGTAACACTGGAGTTAAACATAGCCGTGGCCGGTATATAGTCTTTCTAGATGCAGACGATTGGTTATTACCTCACGCACTTGTCACAAACGTTGATTATCTTCTCCAAGACAAAAAAGCAGGATTAGTAGCCGGAGCCTATTTTGACTACATTGAGACCGAAAAAAAAAAGATTTTAAGAACGGTTAATGAAAGTACGTGTAGTTATGAAGCATTGTTAGCAAAGAACATAATCGGGATGCATGCTGCCGTGATGTATCCACGTTGGATATTCCAAACGGTTGAATTTGATACCTCTTTACGATTTTGTGAAGATTGGGATATTTATTTAAACATAGCGAGGAATTACATCACCATCCTTCACACGACGCCTGTGGCTGTGTACAGAAGGCACTTTGATAGCATGAGCAATAACACCCTGAGAATGATTGAGAGCGGGCTATCTGTTTTAAAGCGACAGAAAGGGAAACTGAATACTAATTTTCAGAGAAAACAATTGATTTCTGGTAGGCGTCACATCCTTAATGTTTACACAAGAAGGATATACAATACGGTGACAAGAATAACCTTGAAAGAGGCTAAAGGATTACTACTCCTGGATGGCCTATGGAGATACAATAAATCCTTACTGGCCAAATCTATCCTCGTTAAAGGAGCTGAGTCTGTATCAACTTTTCTGAAAAAAACATTTTTGCCGCGTGTGTTCATTTTTTTAAATGCTGCTGGTATTTTCAGAAGTCACGGATTGAACAGAAGGAAAATTCGTTTCGGCGACTTCAAAAGATTACAACCATTTAGCAAAAGCCTTGGGGCTAATAGGGGTGGGGCTTTAGATAGATTCTTCATTGAAAATTTTTTAGAAAGCTATAGAAGTCTCGTCCGAGGCCGGGTTTTAGAAATTGGGGACAACATTTATACTTTACGTTTTGCTGGGTCGAAAATGTCAAAAAGTGATATACTTCACCTTGATGACACAAATCCGAAAGCCACGTTTTTTGGAGATCTTAGCAACTGCCCGACATTACCAAGCGACGCCTTTGACTGCATCATTCTTACGCAGACTCTTCAATATGTGTATGACGCAAAAAGCGCGATACAAACTTGTTACAGGATATTGAAGCCAGGTGGAGTCCTTTTACTGGCAGTGCCAGGCATTAGCCCAATAAGTCGTGATGCATGGGCCGACAAATGGTGCTGGATGTTTACTCAGGTTTCTTTAAAGAAAATGTTGTGCGAGTCATTTGCCCCAGAGGATATCGTTGTTCAGAGTTTTGGAAATGTATGTGTGGCGGCTACTTTTTTGTACGGAGTGGGTGTTCCAGAATTAAATCAGGAACAACTAAATTATCATGACCCTTATTACCCAATAGTTGTTACCGGCAAAGCTTCAAAACGCTTATGAACTTAAGTAATTCAATGCAGCGGTTTATAAATTCATTTCACCGAACAGCTATAGTGTTGATGTATCATCGTATCGCCGATGTATCCCTTGATCCCTGGTCATTAGCAGTTAGTCCCACTAACTTTGAGCAGCATGTCCAAATTTTAATGAAAAAATATCACGTTGTATCGTTACCTGAGCTTAATAAACAACTCTCAACAAGATCGTTTCATAAGAAAACTGTCGCAATCACTTTTGATGATGGATACCGGGACAACTACCTGGTAGCCAAGCCAATATTAGAAAAGTATTCGTGCCCTGCCGCCTTTTTTATTTCCAGCTATTTTATTAATAAAAAAAATCCGTTTTGGTGGGATGAGTTGACAACTATTATTTTAGAAACACCTAAACTTCCGCAGCAACTAACATTAGAGATTGACGGTACGAGTTTTCTTTTTGGATTTCAAAATGATCATGTTATTTCGAAATATAAACAGGAACTTCAAAAAAAATGGAAAACCAGGATGCCTCCGCCTACAGAGAGATGTACTTTGTACCTTAATCTTTGGCAATTGATGCGGCCGCTCTCTTTTCCGAAGCTTACTCTGGTAATGAATCAGCTAAGAAAATGGATTGGAGATGATACCCGAATTCACTGTGAAGGTTCTTTGCCCATGAGCTACATAGAGTTGGAAACCTTGGCTGATAACCCAAAGTTTCTTTTTGGAATGCATACCATGACTCATACTGCGTTGGGCTTCCAGCCCGCAGATGTTCAGGAGGAAGAAATTGTTGAAAACAAAGTGCAGCTTCAGCATATTTTCAGACGAGATATTACGTCCATAGCATATCCGTATGGCAGTTATAATAATGACACGATAGAAATTGTAAAAAATCAAAAGCTTGCCTTGGGATTTACAACTAAGGGTAAAGCTTTAAACAATAAAACTCATTGTTATGAAATAGGAAGATTTCAGATTAAAGATAATAACGGAACAGATTTTCAGAAACTATTGAAAAAATGGGCTCACCAACTTTAAAATAACTATATGGTTGGAGCCAAACCACTAGTATCTGTTATAATCGCTTTTTTTAATGAAGAGAGATTTTTAAAAGAAGCAGTGGAAAGTGTATTAAGCCAGGAATATTCTAATTGGGAACTCATCTTGGTTGACGATGGATCAACTGATAGTAGTGCTGCTATGGCAAAAGCCTATGCAAGCGATTTGAAATATAATATAGTATATAGGGAGCATGAGGATCATAAAAATAAAGGTCTGAGCCCTAGTAGAAATTTAGGAATCTCACTATCGAAAGGATCTTTCATATCATTCTTAGATGCTGACGATTTATGGGAAAATAACAAACTCAAAAGTCAAATAAATTTGCTATTGGAAAATCCGGATGCCTCCATGATTTGTGAGGCGTCTAAATATTGGTATAGCTGGAATAAAAATGAGAAGAAAGATGTGATAAAGTACATCGGGACCGAAGGAAACTACCTGTATCACCCAGCAGAATTAACTATGAAATTGTTCCCGATGACAAAAGGTACATCGCCCTGCCCTTCAGCAATAACTATCAAGAAATCAGCACTAACCCGAATTGGCGGTTTCGAGGAGAAATTTACCGGTGCATACGGCTTATACGAAGATCAGGCTTTTCTTTTTAAAGTCTATCTAAATGAGTCTGTCTATGTTAGTAATGCATGCAATAATTGGTACAGAATACGTGAAGGTTCTATAGTAAGTTCAGCTCAAAAAAATGAGAACCAACTTCAGGTAAGATATTACTTTCTTTTTTGGGCAAGGGAATATTTAAGGAAAAAGGGCATAGACAATCTTCAAATTAAAAAGGGTCTAAATAGCGCTATCGCAAATTGTAGATATAGGCTGCTCCGTCAGTTTATTAAAAAATTAATCAGAACGATTTTCCCATAGGATAAGGGGATATCATAGAATGGGCTAATCAACCATAAAATTAGAAATGTAAATATTTAACTTTTACACGTAACAAAAAACTCTTGTTGTTATAGTCCATGAAGAATTTAATTTTAGGCATTATTGATAAATATACATTTGATCAAATAAGCAATTTTGTAAAAAGTTTACAACTAGTAAATTTTGAGGGGCATGTTTGCTTATTTGCCGGTCCCAATATAGGAGTTGGCACTCTTTCAAAGATCAAAAAATTTGATATCGAGGTGATCTCTTATGCTAAAGAGTTTCCTTACGTTTCAGATCCACACATTGACAATTTTAAAAGAATTCCCCATCCTATCCACATATATAATTTCCGGCATTTTTTGTATTATGACTACTTATTAAAAAACAAACAAAAATTCGCTTATACATTAATAACCGATGTACAAGATGTCGTTTTTCAAAAAGATCCTTTTGACTTTCATTTAGAAGAATTTATTTATGTTGCAATAGAAAATACCCTGTTGCCATTAGGATCGTGTTCATGGAACTCAAAGTGGATACGAAGTGGTTACGATGAAGACATATTTGATTATTTAAAAGAGAAAGAAATGATATGCGCTGGGACTACCTTGGCGCCAACCAGGCTCATGCTTCATTATCTAAAAAAAATAATTGAAGAATTTTTTATAGTGAAAGATACGCTACGGTGTGCTGATCAGGCAATGCATAATAAGCTGATACATTACAATGAGATAAAACCCATTTCAAAATCATACAACTTTGATGGCCCAATATTGACGGTCGGGACTGAAGCCACTTATTTATTAGACGAAAAAAAAAATTTAGTCAGTATTAGAGGGGAGATTATTCCAATAGTACATCAATATAACAGGCACAAAGAATTAAACAAGATTTTTAATAAAAAAAATAAAAACTCCGTTTTAATAAGCACTTTATGCGAAGGGAAAAGAAAATACTTAAAAAAATATAAAAAATTATTGCGCAAATTAAGTCTGATTAATGTGCAATTACTTGAAGGTTTCATGCATATTCCCTTTTAATAATTGTTCTAAACACTTTGATACCCGGGTTTATAGAGCTTGGCTGATACCCTATTTCACGACAGATATCTATTTCAGAAGTTGAATGGTGTATCGCAAATGTATTAGCCAAGGCTATTGGCATGCACCTTTCTTGATTAAGGTGTTTCCTTTGATGTTGCAAAATAGTAATTACATCAAGCTGGTCTCTATAACAATCCCTTCTTCAAACCCCTCACACAATCTTGGACAAGCCATAGAAAGTGTTATTGCCCAATCTTACCCAATACAGAAATCATTATTGTGGATGATGGATCCTGTGATTCAAGCAGGGAAATAATATA
>JBBPZF010000870.1:0-13473 GCA_038199105.1 Chitinophagales bacterium
CAAGCTGATTATATTATTATGGAATTAACTTATGGCAATAAGCTGCATGACGGAGAGAGCAGCACGCCGGATGATTTGTTGGAATGGATAACAAACGTGTTTACAAAAAAAAAAAATTGATCATTCCTGCCTTCAGCGTGGGCCGCACGCAGGAGATTTTATTTTCATTGAACCAACTTGAGAATGAAAAAAGGCTGCCGGCTTTAAAATATTTTGTTGATAGCCCATTAAGCCAGGAAGCAATAAAAGTTATAGAAAGTTATCCGCAATATTTCAACAACCGTATTCAAAAAATATTATTGGGCGATCATGATCCTTTTGATTTTAAGGGTTTAAAATTTACGCAAAGTGTAAAGGAAAGTAAGATGCTTAATTACCTCGATGAACCCTGCGTAATTATTTCAGCGGGTGGCATGGCAGATGCAGGAAGAGTTAAGCACCACATAAGCAATAACATTGAGAACAGTCGCAACTCTATTTTATTTTCTGGTTATTGCGAGCCACCCCCTTACAAACTGTAAATAATTATCAACTTACTAACAGGGAAAAGAAATACTGCAACACCTTACTGAAGGATTGCCCATGCCACGCATAGCGGAAAAAATCTTTCTTAGCTATGAAACGGTAAGAGGTTATGTTAAGAGTATCTATCAAAAACTTCATGTTGCCTCTGCTACCGAGGCTGTGGCAAAAGCCATAAAAGAAAAATTAGTATAGATCTTGCTTTTGTTGTTGTAATAGTTCCAACGTTCTCCATCGCTTGATTTAAAATACCCGCAATTGGGAATTGCTCCACCTATCTCCTGCTGTTATTTTTGACTATCAATTTTATCCTTCCAAAACCATTACTCTATTTGTATCAGCTTAATCAACGAACAATTTGAATTCCTGGTTGAAAAGTTCTGGTTGCATAAAAAAATAATCATTTGCGTTTCCAAAATATGAATCGCTTAAGAGTTTAAAGAAAAGATGTACACTATATAATGGCCTTAATGCTTAGTATAGCCGGTGGCATATAAGAGGTGTTTTTAAAAAATTTGGGTAGGTAAATAAACAGACAATATTTTGAATAATTTTTGTCAAAAGTTATTCATTTATTTTCTTAATTTTTTCCTGTGTGTACTTCATTATTTATTTCTCCCGCTAAAGAAAAAATTCAGTTGGAATTGCATTCTGATTCTGAGACAAAGAAGATTCTTAAGCGAAACAGCCGCTATTAGGTTTTTATATATTCTTTATTCACTATTAAACTAAAAAAATGAAAAAAATTAAAAAGGTTTTATCCTTCGCAGTCTTTGCAGTAATAGCACTTAGCTCCTGTAAAAAGAAATGGGTGACAACGTTTTTATGGGACCGGAAGTCCAAATGGGATCTGGCATGGCACTACAAAAGCCCTGATTCTTGGTACTTATAACGGCAAGTTTACATTTGTGTCACCCATTATTATATTGCCAGTATTACAAAGCGGGCAAAGCTTTTCTGTCCCTTATGCACAACCACAATATTTTGCCAAACATAACTGGTACCCTACCAAATATAATATTTATGAGAAGGGTGCTAACCACAAACATTATGTAACACTTAAGTGACTTTGTTTGGAGATAGAAGAAAGAATAAGAGATAATTAATTTTTGAATCGCATTTTATTAATAAGGTGCGATTTTTTTTTAAAGTAAGAAACATTTAATAAATCAAAACCGCATTTTTATTATTATGATCTTTTATAAAACAAATGTATGCTCCTCAAAAAAAATTTATTTTTGCTCCTTCTACAAGCACTCCATAGGAGTTCTTTATACAGGATGACAAAAATTTTTTAAATGAACAAAGGACCAATATCAAATTTTATAGAACACCATTACCGCCACTTTAATGCAGCAGCTTTAATGGATGCTGCGAAAAGCTATGTAACACACATGGATGAAGGTGGAAAGATGATGGTTACACTTGCAGGCGCAATGAGCACTGCGGAACTCGGTATTTCATTTGCTGAAATGATACGCCAGGACAAAGTTGCGATCATAAGCTGTACAGGCGCTAATCTTGAAGAAGATATCATGAATCTTGTGGCGCACAGCCATTATAAAAGAGTCCCCAATTATCGTGACCTAAGCCCGAAGGATGAATGGGATTTATTGGAGAATCATTATAACAGGGTAACGGACACGTGTATCCCAGAAGAAGAAGCATTCAGAAGATTGCAGCAGCACATTCATAAAATATGGAAAGATGCAGAAGCAGCCAATGAAAGATATTTTCCGCATGAATATATGTATAAGATGTTGCTAAGTGGCGTGTTGGAGCAATATTATGAAATTGATCCAAAAGACAGTTGGATGCTTGCAGCTGCAGAAAAAAATATACCTATTGTAGTGCCAGGCTGGGAAGATAGCACGATGGGAAACATCTTTGCATCCTATGTTATAAAAGGAGAATTGAAAGCATCCACTATGAAAAGTGGGATCGAATATATGGTTGAGTTGAGCGATTGGTATAGAAAAAATTCTTCCGGAAAAGGCGTCGGCTTTTTTCAAATAGGTGGTGGTATTGCGGGAGATTTTCCTATTTGCGTTGTGCCCATGATGTACCAGGATCTTGAGTGGCATGATGTTCCATTCTGGAGTTACTTCTGTCAAATATCTGATTCTACTACTTCTTACGGTTCTTACTCAGGTGCAGTGCCTAATGAAAAAATTACGTGGGGTAAACTTGATATTCATACGCCAAAGTTTATTGTAGAGAGCGATGCAACAATTGTAGCGCCTTTAATATTTGCGTGGGTGCTTGGGTGGTAGTCTTAGTGGAGATTTTATTTTGTTGGCTATTATTGTAAATCGACACCCTAATTAATTTATGTTGACAACAACCGAAATACTTACGACGCTTGACAATTGCGACAAAATCGAGTCTTTCAATTTTATTAATTTAGGACATCCTTACGTTTATTTAATTGACAGCAGAATTAATGTCTTTCGAAATAACTCAGGCAAGTGGGCAATCGTCTCAGAAGTATTGGGGTACAACACACGAGGTTATGGCTATGCAGTAACTTTAGAAATTCGCTATTTTGGTAATTGTCTTACAAACCTTGATGTCGAGAGTGACAAAGTTTTAAATTACTATAATGTTTTGCCTATTGATTGGGACAATTTTAATGAAACAGTAGAGAATGAAATATTAAAACCTAATGCAAAAATTTGGATTGTTAGAGGAACAAAAATTCCCCTGTCGCATAACAAACAAGACTATATTGATGTAGGGATTGAATTAAAAGAATATGAATCAAACAAGATTGCAGGAGAAGAAGCTGCAAGGTTAGTAGCTCAAAAATATAGAGATTTATTTCGGGCGACAAATGACGAGTTATATAAATCACTACCTAATGACCTTCACAAAATCTTAGTGAAAGACGAGTGGCATCATAAAGAATTTCATCAATCAAAATCGCCTTTTGAAAAGCCTGAAATGTTGAGCAGATTTGACTTAAATAATCCCTCAGTAAAAGAAATGGTTAACCAAGAATTAGACAAATCACGAAAATGGAATTTAGAACAATGGAGTAATAGACCAAGTAATTATGAGACGTGGCAACAGATTGCAAAGGTTATCACAACTGGTGACACATCTTATTATCGACCAACTTTAGAACCTAATTCGCATTGGAAAAATTGGCCAGAAGGAGGCTCAATGTAAAAAGAACAACCGCAGGCAAACAGGCAGGTTTGCACAAGCGGAGCTTGACCTGCTAACAATTAGCATTGGTGAATGTTTCAGCTATAGTCTCATCTGACGTAACCTTGTTGAGCAATAAAATCAATGAACAATTATTTATAAATTTAGCTACAGTTCCCGGCAGAATCTGTTACCAGCCTGCCTTTAGCCGATAAAAACTTGCTTTATGGTTTCCATTTTTTGTATAAATATTTCACCAGCAAAGCGAAGCTCAGCAAAAACCATATATAAAATATAAAATTCGCTCTTGAAGGTTTGTTATCAAAAAATGCATAGTTAAGGCCTATGCCAATGGTAGTATTAATAAGCATCCATAGCAGCGTCATAGAAATTGAAGACAATATTTTTGCTAAGTAACTTCTTACTTCTGGTTCCATTTCGCTCATTCAATAAAATTACTTCTTATCAAAATAAATCAGGCTATTGTATCAACAGGTTTTGAAAGTCGGTGCTGTCGCCTGAGAAAACATTGAAATCTACTGGCGCCGTAATTCCATTTACCCTGCCGGCTTCACTGTGTTGCCAGAAGGCCCACTTGTGTTCAAGTCTCGGCTTCTGCGGCTGCAGATAATGAGCGATCCACACTGGATATTCTGAAAAATCATCTTCGAGATAATTTTCATAAAAATCAATGTTGGTATAAATAATCGGTTTTACGCCATAATGTTTTTCTACCGCTTGCAGCCAATCGGCAACTTCACTTTTTATATTTTTTATTTTTGCACCAAACGTTTTTTCTATATCAAGTACGGGTGGCAGATCGCCTTTTTTTAAATTGACAATTTCAATAAAATTGGCAGCCTGTTTTTTTCCACTTCTGCTTGCAATAAAAAAATGATAAGCCCCTTTTGGTATGTCTTGTTCTTCTGCCTGCAACCAATTTCGCCTGAACTGCGCATCAATCCTGGTAACGCCTTCTGTAGCTTTTATAAATACAAAACCGATCTTAATGTTTTTTTCTTCCATCGCTTTTACATTCTTCCAGTTGATGGTATTTTGATAGCGGCTTACATCAATGCCATGTATGGCATAGCCGGGAGGAATAGTGATCTGAAAGCCAGGATAAAATACATCAGGTGGGGTGATAAAAAAATTAACTGTGTAATACACAATTACAAAGGCAAAGGCAAGCCAAAACAAGATTTTGAAAAAGGTTAATGGAAATTTTGATCGTTTCTTTTTTCGCGCCACAGATTGAAATTATGCATTGATTAAATGCATTAAGAAGCTTATTGCTTCAGTATTTTTTTTGCAAACTTAATTGAATTACCTGCTTCAATTTTTAAAACATATACGCCTTTTGCAAATTGCGCGGTACTTATTTTTGTAAATAATGAACCATTATGTACAAGAGAGGTTTTATAAACTGTCCTGCCTCTTGCATCAAATATTTTTAACTCAGCTTTTGGTTCACGTACGTTTTGCAGATATACATTTATAAAGTCGGAGAAGGGGCTTGGGAACACTTGTACAATGTTTTGTCCCTGCACATTTTCATCAATTTTTTCAGCAGTATTATCTCTTGTTATCAGCCAGTATTCAGGGTCTATAATTATGCTATCAGCAACGAAGCCGATATTCTTAAAAAATATTTCGCCATTTAATTTATTATCAACGATCACCGTTTTTTGCTGCGTTGCATTTTTAAAAAGTAGCGGTACCGGCAACTCGAAAAAATTAACGGAGGGATGCGAAGTAGTTTGATTCATTCTAATTTTTACATACCCAGCATCGAGTTGGGCCCACTGCACATGGTAGGAAGGAAAGCCTTGTCCATAAAACCATTCATCAAAAAATTTGGTAAGATCAACACCACTTGCTTTCTCAAGGTTTCTTTTTAGGTCACTTGTTTTTGCAAACCCAAAGCTTATGGTTGAATCGGTAAAGTATTGTCTTATTCCTTTAAAAAAAACACTATCGCCAAGTTTCCAGCGCAACATATACAAAAGATGAGACCCTTTGCGATAGCTCAGTCTTCCATTAAAAATGCGATTGGAACTGGTGGTGTCATCAACCCAAACCGACCCGCCCGGCAACGAGGTTATGTGGTCAATTTCTTTTTTTCGATTAGGGATAGTTGCAAAAGCATATTTGTTTTCAATATACATACTTGCAAGATGCGTAGCAAAGCCCTCGTTTAGCCATATATCGCGCCAGGTTGCGCAGGTTATCTTATCGCCAAACCATTGGTGGGCAAGTTCATGTGCCATAAGGCTTTCGTCGGGTGTAACAATAAAAGTAGATGTCTGGTGCTCCTGGCCGCCACCAAACCCAAATTGAACATGACCGTATTTCTCTTTTATAAATGGATAGTCGCCAAACAGGCCGCTATAATATTGCATAGCATCGAGTACATATTGTGTGTTTGCCTGGAAAAGAGCAAGGCTTTCAGGGTAGCAAAATGTTTGCATAGGAAGATCAGTGTTGCCAATAACAACGCTTGTATTAAATTCTTCATAGTTAGTAACGGCCATGCATACAAGATAAGTTGCAATAGGATACCTGTGTTTCCAGTGCGTAGTTTTATTCGCGCCATTTACCGTCATACTTTGTCTTAAGCCATTTGAAGCTGCGGTATATTGGGAAGGATTAGTAATAAAAACATCTATGGAATCCGTCTTGTCGTCCAGGCCGTTTTTGCATGGCCACCAATCGCGGCTGCCATACGGCTCGCTCAATGTCCACATTACAGGCACGCCTTCATGCGTTGATACTACGAACGAGCCAAAGCCATTATTAGGGGGAATGCCCTGGTAAAAAATGGTTATTGAATCCAGTGAGCCAGTATTTTTAACTGAGCCAAAGTCTATCGCTACAGTATTGTTCACATGATTAAACGAAAGTAAATTATTTCTTTGGCGAATACTGTCAACTGTTAGGTCATCCATTAGGTCGAAAGAAATATTATCTGTTGCATCAGTAATTATAAAATAAGAAGTGACCTTACCTGAAATATATCTTAAGGAAGGATCAACGGTCCACTCACACCGGTAGTATTTTATATCAAGATTATTAGAGGCGGAAGTGGAGTTTGCTAAAGAAAGTCTCGAATAGGCACTGCCTTCTGCTAAAGCAATGTTATCAACTGACTTATAATAATCCTTTGACTGTTGTCCATAAGCAATTGAAGCGAAGCTGAGTATGAATAATATGGCGGTTTTCATAAGTAATTTCTTTAACGGTGCATTAACCTCAAAGCTTGCTTGTTAAGTTTTCAGGCACTACTTTTGCACACCATCACAAAAAAAATTAAAGTTCATTCAATTAAGTCACATTCGAAACTCAATTCAAATAATTTAAAGATCGCGTTTTAGAATAGAAAAAATCCGGCTCTATTGAATTTCAATCATAATCCAGCAAAAACATTTTCTTGATTTACCCCGGCAAGGGTGAAAATTTATCATAAAAATCTGTCTAATGGCAGTCATACTTTTAAACACTTTTAAAAGGGTGATCATATTAAAACAATTATTACGATGAAAATAATTAGATCGAAAACTTTTTTAACCCTGCTTATAATTTTATTTATAATCGGGTTCAGCACTTCAGCCCGAACCATTTTTATAAACGCTGCTTATATTTCTTTACTTCCTGAGCCGGTACCGGAAAGCACTTTGCCCGGCGAGACCAATCCTCTTTTTGTACTCTATCCGGCAATCCTTAAAGACCACAGGCTGGAGACCAAAGCATACATAAAGGCTTACAGTGAGAGGAAACGTAATTATATCATTCATATTTTCAATAAGGGGAAAAAGTTTTTTCCAAAAGCAATAACAATACTCGAGAAATATGATGTGCCGGTTGAGTTACAAATGCTTCCCGTTCTTGAATCAGAATTTAATGCTAACGCAGTATCCAATGCAGGTGCGGTTGGCTACTGGCAGTTTATGGGTGAGCTGGCAAGAGAATATGGTTTGCATACCTCCGCTAAAAATGATGAAAGAAAGAATTTTACAAAATCAACGATCGCCGCTGCAAAATTCTTCCGCGATCAATTGGACTACTTTAATGATGATATTCTTCTTGCTGTTTCAGCATATAACTGTGGCCCCGGCCGTGTAAGATCTTCAATAACAAAAAGTGGAAAATCTGATGCTGACTATTGGGATATAAAAAAATACCTGCCGGCTGAAACAAGAAGATTTGTGATGAATTTTATTGCGCTTAATGTGATATCTGCTAATTATGCAAAATTTATTGATAGGAAGCTTGATTTTAGCCAGGTGCCTGTGGTACAATTGGCAGTTGTAGATTCCCTAAAATCTAAAGATTCAGTTTCATTAATTACTGTATTATAGACTTACTTTTTCCGCTGGTGCTTTACATAGTATCTTCGTATGATACATGCCTAAAATAAATTACAACGACGGCCTTAACTTTCTTAGCAAGCTTACTTTGCGAAGGTTGTGGAATGCAGGGAAAGTGTTCTCAAGCTTCCATATCAGCAGGCTTATCAAAAGACCAGTGCAATGGGGACTGCCCATGTCTATTTCGTTTGAGCCGACCACTTCCTGCAATCTTCGTTGTCCTGAATGTCCCAGCGGGCTAAGGCAGTTTACAAGGCCTACCGGTATGTTGAAAAAAGATTTTTTTACCCAAACGATTGATGATATTTATAAGGATATTCTTTACCTGATTTTTTATTTCCAGGGGGAACCATTTCTTAATAAAGAATTTTTAACTATGGTGAAGTATGCTTCATCAAAGGGCATTTATACAGCTACTTCAACCAACGCACATTATCTAACGGACGAGGTTGCACGAAAAACAGTAGAGAGCGGGCTGGACAGGCTGATCATTTCTATTGACGGCACTACGCAGGATGTTTATAAGCAATACCGGATCGGTGGCAATATTGATAAGGTAATCGCGGGAGCAAAGAACATTGTAAAATGGAAGAAGGAATTAAAGAGCAAAACACCATTTGTATTCTTTCAGTTTTTAGTAGTGAAGCCTAATGAACACCAGGTGGAAGATATAAAAAAGCTTGCGGCTGACGTAGGTGTTTATGAAGTGCGCTTTAAAACTGCCCAGGTGTATGATTATGAAAATGATCCGAATCAATTGATTCCGCTAAATAAAAAATTCAGCCGATATAAAAAAGATAAAGAGGGTAAAACTATTTCAAAAAATAAATTAGCCAATCACTGCTGGAAACTCTGGCAGGCTAATGTAATTACCTGGGACGGCCTCGTGGTCCCATGTTGTTTTGATAAAGATGCAACTCATCAATTGGGCAATCTTAAGATGCAATCTTTTAAAGAAATATGGCACAATGACAATTACAAACAATTCCGCCGGGAACTGATGACAAGCCGAAAAAACATTGATATTTGCGCCAACTGCAGTGAAGGTGTTTCCGTTTGGAAAGATTAAGCGACTGTTTTCGATCTCAACAAAAATTATAGTTTTATCTTATGACGGGTTTTAATAATCATTTGCGCCAAATTATTTTATTGTTGCTGATAGGTTTCATCGGCATATTAATGCTCCGGCACTTTTATACTTTTTTACCCGGTGTGTTGGGAGCGATAACGTTATATATTCTTAGCCGGAAAACTTACATGAGGCTAACAGAAAAAAGGAAATGGAAACCGGGCTGGACTGCTTTGCTATTCATACTTAGCTTTATTATTATAATATGCCTGCCTGTTTACATAGCAGCGATTTTAGTGATACCTAAGCTGGTTGAGCTTTTTAACAACCCCGTTCAGCTAACGATTGCCTTGCAAAGTTTTTCTGATAAAATTCAGCATGCCACAGGAATTGAGTTATTTAACAGCAATAGCTTAAAAGAAGCTACGCGAAGATTGGCCAACAATATTCCCATGCTGCTCACAGGTACTGCCAACTTTTTAACTAATCTTCTTTTAATGTTTTTCATTTTATATTATATGCTTATTCATGGAAAAAAAATGGAAAGGTATTTACACGACATGATACCCTTAAAAGAAGCTAACCGGCATATTTTAACTAATGAAACAAATATTATGATCAGGGCAAATGCAATAGGCATCCCGTTATTAGCTGTTATCCAGGGATTAGTAGCTACGCTGGGTTTTTGGATTTTCGGTGTTGCAGATTTTGGCCTGTGGGGCTTTCTGGCGGGTGTGGCATCACTTATTCCAATTGTGGGAACAGGACTTGTGTGGGTGCCGCTCACTGTATATCTGTTGGCAGTAAACCACATTTGGCAAGGTGTAGGCCTTGGTATTTATTCATTGATCGTTCTTACCAATATTGATTATGTAGCACGCATAACGGTGCTTCGCAGAATTGGTGATGTGCATCCGCTCATTACGATCCTTGGTGTTATTATCGGCCTGAGTATGTTTGGCTTTCTCGGTTTGGTTTTTGGCCCGTTGCTTATAAGTTATTTTATTGTGTTGGTGCGCATATATCGCAATGAATTTAATGCACAGCCTATAACTCCTTTGCATACTGAAAGGGACGAATAATCATAATTACAATAACTGAACTCCTATCATTCACTATAAATAAAAAAAGCCATCCGTTTAAAACGGATGGCTATAGAAAAATTCTATAGAAAGATTATTATAAGCTCTGCAGTGTATCTTTATTTTTTATTATTTTGCGCTTTTCTCAATTGGCTTTTTGAAAATATGACCATTACTAAAAAAAATATAATACTGACGCTTATCCCTTCAATAATTATACTTTCCAAGGAGCGATTACCCGAATCGAAAAGATTCCATTTTTTAAAGAGACTATTTAATCCAATAACAGAAAACAGATACTAACGCCTAAAAAAACTTTAAATACAAATTTTTATTTTTCATGTTTATTTACCTTTAGTGTTAAAAAATAAAAATGAAAAATATTTAGAATTCCATCCAGGTATAAAATTATACCAAAACTTATTTTTTTTTATTATTCCATTAGCCAAAAGCCTTAGCCCTGAGATAAGTGGATGATAAATTAAACAATAGATGAAAAGAAAAATTGCCCACGTATAACTACCTATTAGATGGTATCTACTAGCTAACATTAATGTAATAAATGGCAGAGAAATAAATATATAAAAGTTTAAAATACTTTTCATAACTAGACTTTTATATTAATAGTTATTAAAGCCAACAATTATGAACAGCACAAGTTGCTGCTACTGCTACAGCTGTCGGAGGATAGAATGCTGTTTGCACAAAAGCCCAAATAGATACCCAACCATGGTTGCTATATAAATCAGTCATACATTGAATAGTAGCTACATCGCATGTTGCTTTAATAGACTTTTCTCCGCCACTACCCGGATAGTAACTCCCATAAATACTGGAAAATACATAGGAAGAAGAAGCATAGTTACTTATAGTTGTGATTAAACCCTCTGTTAAACTATAATATTTTAAATAATTATTTTTTGATGTTTTAATTATTATAGGTTTACCCATCAATGTATCATCGGTAAACATTGTAAAACCATAACCAATATTATTTGCATTTGAATTGCTTTTAAAATTAGCTGTAATCGCTTTGCCGCCAAGATCATTTGCATCCCAAGTCATTACAACATTTACAAAGTCAATACTGTCTGCTGTGATTGTGTACCCTAAACCTAATTCGGCGCTTAATTCGACCAGATTAACTCCGCTTGATGCCAAATTATTAAATGTTGAAATTAGTGTGTTTTTAATAGTAACATCAGTAACTGAACGCGTTTGTAAATTAACTGGTATTTTGCCATTCCCGTCTAAAACACAAGCACCAGTAATAGAATCATTATGATACCCTGAAGAACATGTAATAACACATTTTTTAAGATAATAATCCCAATGTTGCCCTTCATTACATTGTAGTACGTTAGGACTTACCTTTCCGGTTAAATTTTGATTTTCGGATGATGGTGATACCAATTGATTTTTAGTACATGAAATAAAAAATAGAGCTACAAGAATGATACTTAGAAAAGGGAGTAATTTTTTCATAAAATTAGCTTTAGTGGTTTTAGAGATTGTTTAAAAACTTAAAATTCTATAACCAATATTGAGTATACAAGGATTATTGGTTATATTCTATAACTTTACTCGAATAACTTATAACCTATGAAAAAATTTAATAATGCCCGGCATTTCAGGGTAGGATTGAAAACGGATGTACTCGTGTTTCAGATGATATACTTAATCAATTGAGTAAAATTTTAGAAGTTCCAAAAGGAAAACTATATAGCAATGAACAATTGATCTTTGACTATAATGCCGATAAAGAATTGGCGCCACCTTTAAAAGATATATCCCTAACCTTAATCAATGAACTATCAGAAAATAAAAAATTGCTTCTTATAGTAAAATCAAACCAAGAACAATTACAGCAGCAACTCGGTATACTTCTCAAAGCGTTTAATAATTAATAAAATAGTTTATTCCTAATTTATCCTATCAATTTATTTTATCGCTGAGATTAAAACATTATTTAATTGTTCACTTACACTTACATCCCTTTTCATTGCATTGCTTAAATTCGCTGTTTACAATTATTGATTCATGAAGAAACATCTGACGGCATTTTTAATTCTTATTTTTTCATTTTTGGTTTATCAACTTTCAGCCCAGCCCAAATATGAATTTCGGGGCGTATGGGTGGCGACTGTTGATAATATTGATTTTCCTTCTACTAAGTTTTTAAGTTCTTTTGGGCAAAGAGCTGAGTTTGTAAGCCTGTTCGATATGCATCAACGAAATGGCATGAATGCAGTTGTTGTACAGATTCGCCCGGCCACGGATGCTTTCTATCCTTCTCAATACGAGCCATGGAGCGAGTGGCTTACTGGTACACAAGGGAAGCCTCCTTCGCCCTATTATGATCCACTTGAATTTATGATAACGGAAACGCATAAACGCGGAATGGAATTTCATGCATGGATGAATCCATATCGTGCAGTATTTAATATTAGTAAATCATCCATATCGCCCACACATATTACGAGGCTTCGCCCGGAATGGTTTATAAACTATGGAACTGTAAAGTATTTCGACCCGGGCAATAAAGATGTACAGAAATATGTAACCAATGTGGTAAGAGATGTCGTGCGCCGTTATAATATTGATGCCATTCATTTTGATGACTATTTTTATCCGTATCGCATTTCAGGTAAAGAATTTGGAGATTCGGAATCATTCAAAAAATATGGTAACGGACTTGACAGGGAAACCTGGCGCAGAAGCAATGTGGATTCAATAATTGTGATACTCAGCCGTGCAATAAAACAGGAAAATAAATATTGCAAATTTGGAATAAGCCCTTTTGGGGTATGGCGCAATATTGATAAAGATCCTGAAGGGAGTAATACAAAAGCAGGGCAAACAAATTATGATGATCTCTATGCCGATATTTTATTATGGCTGAAAAATAAGTGGATTGATTATGTAGTGCCGCAATTGTATTGGGAGTTTAATCACAAAGTTGTAGGCTATCAGATATTAGTTGACTGGTGGGCGAAGCACGCTTACGGAAGACAGATGTTTATAGGCCAGGGAATATACAGGGCCATGGAAGCAAAATCTTTTGCATGGAAAAATAAAAATGAACTGCCAAACCAGATAAAACGCCTGCGGGAATATCCACAGATACAAGGAAGTATATTTTTCAGCAGCGCTTCTTTCAAAAGTAACCCTAATGGGTGGAGCGATAGTCTCAGGAATAACTATTATGCATACCCGGCAATTGTGCCGCCCATGTTGTGGATTGATTCTGTAAAACCGTCACGGCCTACACTCCTTTTCGATA
>JBBPZF010000871.1:0-3459 GCA_038199105.1 Chitinophagales bacterium
ATCAGGAATTCCGTTTAAATATTTATTGGTAAGAATGCCTTGCGCTAAAGATGAAAATGTAATGCAGCCTACTTTTTCATCTTCAAGTAAATCTAATAAGCCATCTTCTACCCAACGGTCGAGCATGGAATATCTTGGCTGATGTATAAGGCATGGAGTACCGAGCTCGTTCAATATTTCAATAGCTGCTTCGGCTTCGGCGGGTTTGTAACTTGATATGCCAACATACAAAGCCTTCCCCTGTCTTACTATAAGATCAAGCGCTGTCATGGTTTCTTCCAACGAAGTTGCCGGGTCGGGGCGATGATGATAGAATATATCTACGTAATCTAACCCCATTCTTTTCAGGCTTTGATCAAGGCTTGCAACTAAATATTTTTTTGAACCCCAGTCACCATAAGGGCCGGGCCACATGCCCCATCCCGCTTTCGATGATATGATCAATTCATCGCGGTAGGGAAGAAAATCCTGCTTAAGTATTTTTCCAAAATTTGTTTCCGCTGCCCCCGGAGGAGGCCCGTAATTATTGGCTAAATCAAAATGTGTGATGCCATTATCAAAAGCAGTATGCAAAATATCCCTGCAATTTTCATAATTATCAATCTCTCCGAAATTGTGCCAAAGGCCGAGAGAAATTGCGGGCAATTTTACACCGCTGTTTCCGCATCTGCGGTATTCCATGTTATCGTAACGGTCTGCCTGGGGAGTGTATTCCATAAATTTAATTTTTAATGAAAGTCTAAGAATTCAAATTGAAAATATAAATTGAATTTTCCAAAAATAAGCTCAAAAAAAACTATAGGAATAAATTTGTTGACCGGCAAATAAGAAAGGATAAAATTTCAGGGGAAAGGCCAATTTTTTCAATCTTTGTTCTTCTTCAGAGATATAAATCTCACCCTTATAATTTTCATGAAATACACCGCTTGATGGTCAGCCAATTGGGTAATGCTAAGGCAATATTTTAGAAAAGAAAAAATTTCGAGAGTATGTTAGGTTAGGTTGCAAATTTTAGAGGCCACATTATCATTTAAGCTACTACCACTTCTTTAGGCAGTTCTGTGAGGGCAAACTGCAATGCATGTAGCCCCTCTGTTATCGCAGCCCTTAAAACGGGTATCAATAGCTTTAGCTCACTTAATGAATTTTGCTTAGCCAACTCTTCTATTTGTTGAGCAAGCTCAACTGCATTTTCCATTTCTACAAGCATGCATTGTCCTTTGATTGTATGTGCCGGCAAAATAATTTCAGAAGTATTGCTTTTTCCTGCATTGAGCTCAATGGCCTCCATGTGCGTCAAAAGGGTGGGCTCAAATTTTTCTAAAATACTTTCAAGCATCTCAACATCTCCATCAAGGTTTTCAAGAAATGTAGTTAGATTAACTAAAGAAGCTTCTTTTTGTACCTCTTCCAAATGATTGGCATTTGATCTTTCTTTTACACGATCAAGAGCAGATAAAAGATCGGCAAATCGCACCGGTTTGCTTACATAGTCATCCATACCTGCTCCGAGGCATTTTTCCCGGTCGCCTTTCATGGCATTAGCTGTTAAGCCTATTATTGGTGTATGCTTACCTGTACTGTTTTCAATTATTCTTATCTGTTGGGCGGCTTCATATCCATTTAATAAAGGCATTTGCACGTCCATTAATAACAGGTCAAAAGATTCTTTTTTATATAAAGAGACTGCTTCCTCACCATTATTGGCAATCACTACCGTATGTCCTTTTTTGATTAGCATACCTTTAGCCACTTCCTGGTTTACTATATTATCTTCTACCAATAAAATTTTATACTTGTCGGTATTGATGAAAGTTATGGGTATAGGCATTAAAATATTTTGTTTTTTATAAACCGTATTGTTTCTGTTGGCTGCTAATGTATTTTGAATACTATCCAATAAATCAGATTGACTAAAGGGTTTCGTAAAGAACTGATCAATCCCTAAAAGGGCAAAACGCTCCCGGTCACTTGGTTTTCGCGACATTGAAATAACGATAATATTGGTGTTTTTTAAATCCTTATCTGCTTTGATTTTTTCTGCAACATCAAACCCGTCCATTTTTCCGGCCAATGAAATATCCAGTAACACGAGGGGATAAGGATGACCTGAATATGCCTCTTTTTTAAGTGCTTTTATTGCTTCTTCACCATTATCAACTGTAATGGGCTTAATGCGAAAATTCTGAAGAATATTTATAATGCAATCCTGTGTAGCATGATTGTCTTCCACTACAAGTACCGGGGTATTTTCTAATACAGGAAGAGGGACAAATCGGGGCTCACTTTGTTTTTGAACTTTCATTGGCAGGGTAAAATAAAACGTAGAGCCTTTATTTTCTTTGCTCTCTACCCATATCGTTCCACCCATCAGCTCTATCAATCGTTTTGTAATAGAGAGGCCCAGGCCTGTTCCTCCATATTTACGTGTAGTGCTGCCATCAGCCTGGGTAAATGAGTCAAAAACAGAATTTAGCTTATGTTCAGGAATGCCGATACCTGTATCAGAAATTGAAAATAACAGCGTCGCTTCCCCATTGTGTAAAGATTTCAATTCAACATGAAGTACTACTTCGCCCTTTTCAGTAAACTTGATTGCGTTTCCGGCAAGATTTGTAATTAACTGGTGAAAACGGTGCACGTCGCCAATAAGAAGATCAGGAACATCATTGTCACTTGAAAATACAAATTCAAGGTTTTTATAAGAAGCCTTTAAGCCAAGAGGTTGTAAAATGGCAGACATTGCATCGCGCAAAGAAAACGTTACCGGAGACAGTTCCAGTTTACCGGCATCAATTTTTGAAAAATCAAGAATATCGTTGATCAATGACATCAGCCCATCACAGGATAGTTTCACGGTTTCCAGGTATCGCTTTTGCTCAGCAGTTAAATCGGTATCTAAAGCAAGGTCTGTCATACCAACAATACCATTGAGTGGCGTGCGGATTTCATGGCTCATGTTGGCCAAAAATTCACTTTTTGCTTTTGCAGATTCTTCTGCTTTGTCTTTAGCTACCCGTAATTCATACTCCGTTTTTTTCTGCTCTGTGGTATCATGCATAGAACCAATCCAGCGAAGGGGCAGGCCCTCTTTACTATACACGATAAAACCACGATCAAAAATATCAGCATAAGTTCCATCACCTTTTTTAAAACGATAGCTCCCTGACCAACTGTTTTCTTTATTATCAATAGCCAACATTGCACTACTCAATAAAGCGTCATGATCATCAGGATGAATTTTTTGTTCCCACCATTGCAGGTTCATATTTAAACCTTCTTCGGGATTATAAATAAAAGACTTAAAAGTTTCATCATTCATCCAAAGGTCATTAGTTAAAAGATTCCAATCGTAAATAACATCTCTTGTCGCTTTGGAGACTAATACAAATCTTTAATTTGATTTGTGTAACACATCCTGAATTTGCGTTTCCTTTGAAATATCCCACCAATTACCCA
>JBBPZF010000872.1:0-3419 GCA_038199105.1 Chitinophagales bacterium
ACCATTGCTACTGACCTTGGTAATACTGTTATTTATGGATCTCTTGCCACTGGAGGTGCATTGCATGTTTTCACAAAAGAGTCAGTTAGCAACGTTGAATATCTCCATAATTATTTCTCAAAAAATAAAATTGATTGTCTCAAAATAGTTCCTTCGCATTGGAAAGTGCTCAACATGGATGGCAAACTTTTATTGCCGGAAAAGTTGCTCGTATTTGGTGGCGAAGCACTACAGGAAAAAGTTATTAATGAGATACAGGCATCGGGTACACGTTGCCGTATTGTGAATCATTATGGGCCAACTGAAACAACCATCGGCAAACTACTTCACATTGTGGAACCAGGTGCGAAGTATGAATATACCGTGCCTATTGGAAAGCCATTTTCCAATACAAAAATTCTTATTCTTAATAACAATTTAAAGCTATGCCCTAAAGGTGTTGCCGGGCAATTATATATAACTGGTGATGGTATAGCAAGAGGTTATTTAAACAACGAAGAATTAACCAAAGAAAAATTTATACAAAATCCTTTTTCCAAAGAGACCCATTCCGTTATGTACAGTACGGGAGATTTGGTAAAATATCTTCCCGACGGAAATGTTTCTTTTATAGGAAGGGTAGATAACCAGGTTAAAATAAGAGGGTATAGAATTGAGTTGGGAGAGATTGAAAGCATTTTAATACAATGCCCCTTCGTAAGCCAGGCAGCCGTTTTGGCAAAAGAAGACAAACAGGAAAATAAAAGATTAGTAGCTTATATAATACCTGAGGATTCATTTAACAGGGAAGGTATTATTTCATACCTGCAGGAAAAGCTGCCGGAGTATATGGTACCGGCTTTGATTATGGAAATGGAAAGTTTTCCATTAACGCCAAATGGTAAAGTAGATCGCAAAGCATTGCCTGCGCCGGAAGCAATAGATTCTGGTGATAAATATATAGCGCCCCGCAACGAAGTGGAAGAAAAACTTGTAGTGATTTGGGAGGATATTCTCGAAGTAGATAAGGTTGGAATCCATGATGACTTTTTTGCACTGGGGGGTCATTCATTGCTGGCTATTCGCCTGATTTCAATGATCCGAATGGAATTGCAAACGGAAGTAAAAATAGGGGATGTTTTTGACTATCCTACTATTGAGTTGTTGTCTGAGCATTTAGCAATTCAGGAATCTGGAAATTTGTTACCTGCCATAGAAATAATGCCACGTCCTGACCGCATTCCATTATCATTTAGCCAGGAGCGGCTATTGTTTATTGATCAGCTTGAAGGAAGTATTCCATATCACATACCTTCAGTTTTTCGCTTAAAGGGTAATTTAAATCAGGAAGCTTTACATTTTTCCCTTCAGCAAATAATCAATCGTCACGAAGTACTCCGGACAATATTTAAAGAAGAAGAAGGCATATCATTTCAGCATATAAAACCCATAGAACCGGTTATTTTAAAAGCAACAGACGATCCAAAATATAAGACAGATGCCGGGCAATTAAATAAATTTATTAGCGAGCTTATTAAATTGCCGTTTGATTTATCGAAAGATAATATGCTCAGAGTGTCCTTAATTAAGTTAGATGCACAAGAGTATATAATGATTTGCACTATGCATCACATAGCTTCTGATGCATGGTCAACTTCAATTTTGGTAAAAGAAGTAGTAGAGTTGTATAATTCGTATTTGGAAAATAGAGTGGCGCAATTAGCACCTATGCAACTACAGTACGCCGATTATTCATTATGGCAGCGATCATATTTGCAGGGAGAGATATTAGAAAAGAAAATAGCATACTGGAAGAACAAGCTAAACAATGTGGCACCATTAGGGCTACCTACAGATTATCCGAGGCCAGCAGTTCAAAGTAATAAAGGTGCATCTTTATTATTCAAAATGGATAAAGAGACAACCCGGCAACTGCAAAGCCTGGGCCAGCAAACAGGCGCTACCATGTTTATGACCTTACTGGCAGGGCTACACGTATTACTACAAAAATACAGCGGCCAGGAAGACATCTGTGTAGGTACGCCGGTAGCGGGCAGACAACACCCGGAGGTGGAAGTGCTGATCGGTTTTTTCATCAATACCCTTGCCTTGCGGAATGAAGTAAAAGGACAAGCGACATTCAAAGAGTTATTGCAAGAAGTAAGGACTACAACCATGGAGGCCTATGATCACCAGGATCTACCCTTTGAAAAAGTAGTGGAAGCAGTAGTAAAAGAAAGAGACCTGGGCCGCACGCCCTTATTCCAGGTGATGTTGGTATTTCAGAACACGCCGGATGTACCACAACTTCATTTAGGCGAACTTACCCTTTCGAGGGAGGGGTCAGAACACACGGCAGCGAAGTTTGATTTGAACTTCACATTAGCTGAAACAGCCAATGGTCTTCAAGGATCCGTTCAATATAATACGGCATTGTACAAGTCTACGACGATCGAGCGGATGATAGGTCAATATAAGGAGCTACTCCACTCAATCATAAGGGATCCTGAACAAAAGCTATCAAAGCTGAAGTTACTAACGGCAGCAGAAGAAGCACAATTAACAGGTGCATTCAACGATACAGAAGTAAATTACCGCAGAGATACCACAGTAACCAGTTTAATAGAAGAACAAGCAGAGAAAACACCGGATAACATAGCCTTAGTATACGAAGACGAACAGATCACCTACAAAGAACTCAACGAAAAGAGCAACCAACTGGCCAGCTATTTAAGAAAGCAGGGAGTAAAGGAAGAGACACTGGTACCGATATGTGTAGAACGTGGAATAGAAATGCTGACAGGCATACTGGGGATATTAAAAGCAGGGGGCGCTTATGTACCGATAGACCCTGAATACCCCCGGGACAGGATCAGCTATATGCTGGAAGACACAGGAGCTAAACTAATAGTAACGAGCAAAGCCAGCAAAGCAAAACTGGGAGAAGAGACAAAAGCAACGATCGTAGAGATAGACACCGATGCAGAACAAATAAATAAAGAGTCCAGAGAGAATCTAAAAATCAATATAGATACCGCAAGCCTTGCCTATATCATCTATACCTCGGGATCAACAGGCAAGCCTAAGGGCGTGATGATAGAACACCAGTCACTGCTGAACTATCTGTTAAACAGCCAGGCGCGGTATATCAATGCAGACAAAGAAGAAGGATCAGGAAGCTATGTACATTTGTCTTATACTTTTGATGCGTCAGTAACAGGCATGTTTATGCCCTTACTGTGGGGCAGACCGATAGTCATAGCATCGAACAAAACGATGAATGTATTTGAAGATAAAAACCTTCAGAAATATGCGCCCTATGACTTTATAAAAATAACCCCATCGCACCTGGAACTGATAGGAGCTGTGGACACAGAAGGAAAGCAAGGGTGGCTTACCGACAAACTGGTAATAGGGGGCGAAGCAATCCACGTAAGCCA
>JBBPZF010000873.1:0-3801 GCA_038199105.1 Chitinophagales bacterium
ACACTTTATAACGGTTATACCTATCCGCAACTACGCCGCCAATAAATGAAAATAGAAAAGACGGAAACATAGTAGCAAACAGCGTGACACCCAGCATAAACTTGGAATGAGTGAGCGAATACACTACCCAGCTTACAGCGGTTTTTTGCATCCAGGTGCCAATCAGCGATACGGATTGTCCAACAAAATAGAGGCGATAGTTTCGGTTTTTAAAAGCTTTAAAAGTGTTTATCTGCATTATAGATTCTTCTGTTTATCGCGTTAATAATCTTATTCATAATCCACCAGTTTTGTCAATGGACCAATGGCATTGCGGAGTATATTTTTTTCTTTATCAGTGCATACTTCTTCCAATGCTTTGTTCAGCCATTCGTCCCGTTCGTTTCGTACTTTATATAAAGTATTTCGGCCGGCTTTTGTCAGGGATATAATTGATTTTCTTTTATCGCTTGCTGATATTTTCCTGGTGATGTAACCTGCCTCCAAAAGCTTGTTCAATATCTGCGACATAGATTGCGTGGTTATTTTTTCCATCGAGGCAAGTTCGTTGGGTAAAAGCGTTTTGTGCTGGTCAAGCAGCGCCAGTGTTGACCGTTCAGTAAGAGAAAGCATCGCGCCTGTTTCCGATTTAATGCGTAGCTTTTTAATCAGCCTCGTAATTACCAGCCTGAGATCTGTCGCGAGCTGGTGATTGTTTTGTTCGTTTGTCATAATAGTAAAATAAACTTGTAAGTTTACCTTACAAATTTACAAAAATAATTTTTACCAGATAGAAAACTTGTTTTTTTATGAAAAGATTTTATTCATTGCTTGAGAAAAAATATAAAAGAGGGTCGTGGAAATAAAGGTGGCATATCAATTGTAATTGTTTTTATAAAAAAATTTATGAAAACAACACTGTTCATAGCGGCGGGAGCCACGGCATTGCTTACTTATCTTTTTATGAAAAAATGCCAATCGCTGGAAGTAGGTTCTGCAGCGCAAACTAACCCGAAGCATGGTGATCATCATGTTACTAATGTATTTGCAAATGCTAAAAGGCATAGTTCCCCTAAGAATGTTTGATGAATTTTAGACTGTGTTTTGAGAATCGTTGCGCAAAGCGGTTTATAGAAGAGTTAGGAACACTTTCCCATTCGCGGCCTGTTAGCTTTCCAGGGTTTTTACAGTTATTGGTTTCGGAATTGCCAGGAAATAGAAAATAATAAAAACTGTGGCAGTTGCTGTAGTTATAAATGCAGCCGGGGCACCGAATTAAAACCAGATAAGCCCGTGAGTGAACTTGCGGGCATGTTGCAAATACTTTGAAGGCCCGAATAGGTTCCGATTGCTGTTGCGATATCTTTCTTGTGGCTGATGTTGGAAATCCAGGCTTTAGAAATCCTTCTGTAGCAGAAGCGTAGATGCCATACAGGAAAAATAGTTCGAAAAAGAAATAATATTTGTGTTTGCAGACATGCCAAAATATACGATTGCAAACAAGGCAAGGCTCATGGTGAAAATAGTTTTTAACCCGACTTTATCTGCAATAATACCAATGGGAAAAGCAAACAACGCATAGATAAGATTGTAAAAAATATACACGCCGATAACCATTGTATCAGTGGGCCGGATTGCTTCGCCTGCAGTAAGAGAAAGACATCCGAGCTATTGAACAACGTAAAAAGAAGAAGCCCGGTAACCAGGTTTCTGTAATCGCATTTCTTCATTGCTTTATGTAAACAGTTATTTGTCACCCAGTTTCATTTCTAATAATGCTACATTCAAATTTCGATTTTGAATTGGAAGTTCTGAAGCATTAGTCGTTTTGTAGTTTTCAATAAACTCAAATTCAAATGATTTGTAATAGTCAATTATTTTTTCATTAACTGCCCAGGTATCCATTCTAATAAATTTTAAATTGTTTTGCCGGGCAAATTGCTTAGCCCAATTCAAAACTTTTCCAAATTGCTTTTGTCCTTTAAACTTTGGATTTACCACAATTCTATGCAGATAAATTGCATCATTTTGGTCCCGCTCACGCCAAATAAACGAGTCACCGTAATGAATGCTAAAAACGCAAAGAATGTCATTGCTTTCCAGGATTTTATATTGAAGCCCGTTTTCAATTTCTTTTTCTATCTCGATTTTATCAATATTGTCCCAAACCATATAGCCGTTTTTTCCCTGCAATTCCATTGCTTGTTCAAAAAGCCGAAGAATTTCAGCTAAGTCGTCTTTTGTTGTGTTGATAATTTTTAAGTCATCAGTTTTTTGTGTTCGCATACTAAAATTCAATTGCTAAATATCTTTGCTTAACGTGTCACTATCACGCCCCGAAAAAGTTGATTTTTTTTAATTTAAAGTATCCTGGTGTTCCGGAAAGGAAAATATAATCACCAACAATTACTGATTGCGGAAAGAATTCGCTCATTTTAGGCACTTTTGTAGTATTGAAATTTTTTCTTTCAGCCATTGCATAAAATTTTAAAACATAATAAAAGATTGCCTCGAAGATAAATGTTACTCATACAAACAACTGAATATGCTCATTTTAAAACTCAGCACCTTTTGCCTGTTGAGGTTGTTAATTTTTACCTCCTGCACACGATTGTTTATTCTAATTCAATGCAGCATCAAATTCCTTTTCTGGAGCAAGTGAATAGTCAGTTACTACATTATACAATGTGTCCCGTTCAATAGGTTTGCGTTTGGCTTGCTTTATAAGTGTTACCAGTTCCTGTGTGCTCATCGCTGGATTTTGCTCCTCGCTGCCGGCCATTGAATATATTTTGGTCGAGTCATCTATGGTGCCATCAATATCATTTACACCAAAAGATAAAGAAAGCTGTGCATTTTGCCTGCCGAGCATTGGCCAGTAAGCCTTCAGGTGCGGAAAATTATCCATGTAAATTCTTGCCACGGCGTACATCTTCATATCCTCTGCCACAGATGATTCCGGCACGTTGCTCATATCATTATTCTGATTGCGAAACTTAAGGGGTATAAAAGTATTGAAGCCATTGGTGCTGTCTTGCAGGTTGCGCAGCCTGCTCATGTGATCAATACGATGCGCATAGTTTTCTATGTGCCCATATAGCATCGTGGCATTTGTATGCATGCCGAGCTTATGTGCTTCTTCATGTATTTTTAGCCAGCCTTCCGCGTCCACTTTATCCGCGCTTATTTGCTGTCTTATTTCTTCATCAAATATTTCGGCGCCACCGCCCGGTAAAGATTGCAGCCCTGCGTTCTTCAACTTCAACATACCTTCTTCTACGGTAAGTTTTGCTTTTCTGAACATATAATCAAGCTCCACAGCCGTAAAGCCTTTTACATGGAGGCCGGGGCGATGTGCTTTTATCTCGCTAATAAGATCGCAGAAGAAATTGAGATCCATTTTCGGATGAACGCCTCCTACAATGTGTACTTCTGTTACCGGCTTGCCATCGTAGCTTTTTACAATGTCCAGCATCTGTTTTGCATCCAGTACCCAGCCTTCTTCACGGTGGGCATACAGGCGGGAGTAAGAACAAAACTTGCAGGAGAACACACAAACATTAGTAGGCTCAATATGGAAGTTTCTATTGAAATAGGTAATATCACCGTGCTTTTTTTCCCTAATATAATTTGCTAAAGTAGCGGCAAGGCCAAGGCTGGCTTTTTCGAATAGCATCAATCCATCTTCATCGCTTATTCTTTCGTCGTGGATTATTTTATTGGCGATATCAGTGAAATTTCCGCCTTCATCAAGGGAGCTTATCAACTCCAGAATGTTCTCTTCTTTGGTTGCATTTATCATGCAGCAAAGTTACTTAAAAA
>JBBPZF010000874.1:0-3139 GCA_038199105.1 Chitinophagales bacterium
AGAATTTTATATCGTGTTTTTGTTGAATAGAAATATAACCGGCTTAAATCGCTAACAAAAAAGTTGCCTTCTTTGTCACTGATGATGTTGCCCGTGAAGTAATTTTTTACCAGGGCTGTTTTGTGAAACCTAAGTTCTGCCGTGTCAAATGTTTGTATGCCATTTGATCCAATAAATAGTGGTGGGGAGGTCTTTGGAATAACACCATAAATTTTTTCATCGTTACTCATGCGGATGGAAGAAACATTTCCAGGTATTTTATTAAATAATTCAACGCCTCTTGATGTGCCTACCAAAAAACTATTTTTCATGCAGGGATACATCAGGTATAAATTATCATTTGACGATACGCCGTTCTCCAACGGATACAGCCGAATGCCCGATTTAGTAACTAATTTCGAAAGACCGATGGCTGTACCAAACCAAATATTTTTTTCTTTATCCTGGAAAATGCTATTGACAATATTAGAGCTAAGGCCATCTTTTACTGTGATGATTTGTTGAGAGCCGTCCCTGTTTATTTTAATAATTCCTGCAGATGTTGCAAACCACATGGTACCGTCTGCGTCCTCAAATATGTCGTTAATATTTCCTTGCCTCAGCGGTGCAATACTGAACGCAGCTGGAAGCGAGGCATAGGACGTCTTTATATTTTTTGACGCAAATTCTTTTACCAGTTTGAGGCCCCGGTTAGAAGCTACCCATATTCTGTTTTCTGAATCGCGGTAAACTTTTATTTCCGAAAATGGGTTATCCGCAACCAGTATTTTTGAAAGGAGTTCATAATTTCTGTTGAATATGTATATGAAATTCTCGCTCGTTGCAACGAAGGATGAATCGTTTAATATCGTAATATCGTAGAACGTAGAAAGGGGGAGGCCCTGTGCAGGTTTTATAAGTTTTCCGTTAGTAAAATTTTGAAATCCGTTGACATCTGTAGTTGCAATTACCTGTTGCCATGGCATACGGATAAAACAGTTTACTACAGCACTTGAGCGTACGGCTTTAGAAAAAATTTTATCATCTGTCACCATATCAATGTTCCCATTGTTGAGTGCTACATATAAGTTCCCTTCTTTCGATTCATAAAAATCATTCACCATGTTGTGAGAAAGGCCATTTGCCTTGGTGTAGTTTGTAAAAGCGTATCCGTCATATTTACTTAGGCCTTCGAGAGTGGCTATCCAAATAAAGCCTTTTGAATCCTGGAACACCTTGCGAATTGTATTCGAAATGAGGCCGTCGTTTACGGTATAGTTTTTAAATAATTGTTGTTGAGCACTTACAAAATTTATAAAGCCTGTACTTAGTGAAACTAATATAATAGCCAGGCTTATTCGCATTATTTAAAGTTAATCCAGAAATGGTGCAATAGTAATTTCAAAAATTGGTTTGCTTATTTCGAACTGCTCAGTCCATTTTTTTTATTTCCTTTTTTACTCCCCACGCAATGTGCCACACCCTTACGACATTGCCGTTTCTGTCTTTCTCAAATTCTATTTGCTGGTCAGTTCCATCTGCATAAGAGAATTTGGTAGTCGATTCAGCTTTAAGTTTCTTATCAGTGCCACTAAATAGATGTATGTGCAGAGCATCATTTTTTTCAATAATCTCTACCGGAAAATTTACCATGTACGGTGGCCGCGTAAGTGGTATCATATACTTTCCTACGTATTGGGTAAGCGCCGTTTTTTCAAACGTTTCTTGATGAACAGAGGGTGGTATTATTTTTCCATTTAGAGCGATCGTTGCAAGGCCATCTGCAATAAATTCTGATTGCGATTCATTATTGGAGAGCACGATGACTGTTACATCATCATCCTTATAATGGATATGCATGCTCTTATATCCCGGAAACCAGCCGTTGTGAAAATTATATTCTCCCAATTGATTACCGCCTACTCTCATTCCAAAACCAAACTGGACCAATGGAAAAGTTTTTTTGCAGCTTGTATAGTGAGCATTTCTTTTTGCGTTGCTGCTGTAAGCAGGCGATGATTTGTGAGAGCACGGTCCCATTTTAAAAGATCCCCCGTTGTTGTTACAATCATGCCTTCGCCGGTGATGCCGCTGAAATAGGTTGACCAATCAACGTATTCGCTGTCCGCACGAATATATTTTTTCAAGCTATCGCTGTATATAAAACCATTGGCATAGTTGCGAATTTTTCCGGCAGGCCTTGGGAAATTGGCGACCATCGTATGGTTCATTCCAAGCGGTTTAAAAATCTTTTTATTCATATAATTATGATAAGATTCTCCTGATAACTTTTCTATTACGGATGCAAGCAGGTTAAAGCCTGTTCCCGAATACATTAAATCTTCGCCCGGTTTAAAATAGAGCTCTGGTTGTTTTGTTGCCAGTAAATTTATAAGGTCATCATTGGTAGCAATTTTATTATGGTCAAAATATTTTTCTATTAAATCATAACCGTCTGACATACCCGAAGTATGTGTGAGCAATTGGCGGATGGTAATACTTTGATAGGGTAGAGGGAAAAATTTACCAAGGGTGTCTGAAAGGCTGAGCATTCCATTGTCTTTCAATAAAAGAATACCGACAGCTGTAAACTCTTTTGCAATGGAGCCGATATCAAAAACGCTGTTGCTGTCGAGCTTTTCCTTTGTACTGTAGTCTGCATAACCAAAAGATTTTTCGTAAATAACTATTCCTTTTTTTCCAATTAAAACATTGCCGTTGAATCCGTACAATTTAGCTTGCCCTTGCATGTATTCCTCAAAAACGGAGTTATTGTTTTGCGCAAGTGAAGTAGCGGGCAACAAAAAGAGAAAAAAAGTTTTTTTTAAGTTCAAAGTAATATTTTAAAAAGTGTATTATGTCGCGTCTTTAAATCGTCAATTTTTATGGTGGCGCGGATTTGTTTTTTCCAGGTTTGACTATAGAAGAGTTGATGAAAGAAACAAAAAAGAAAGTGGTGGTAAATAGTATTAATAAAATTTTTTATCATAACAGCTGTATTAAAGCTCTCACAATTTATACGGGACAACTATCAGCAATCTTATATAACCTTGAGGTTCTTACAATACGTGTATTTTCAAGATCAATAACATTTGCATTGATATCACCTCTATTACTATCAGGCATTATTTCAATAGCCAAAATACTTAAAGGTGAATTG
>JBBPZF010000875.1:0-2523 GCA_038199105.1 Chitinophagales bacterium
CAATATGATTTTTTCATTGGACAATATGCTTCGTAAATGGGCTCTGAGCTTAGCTTAACCGTTTTTGCAAATGCAGCCATATTAGTGGAAAAGGACGCGAAATGTTCTCTCTGGTGTTTAACATCTTTTGCTGCAGAAATAGCTTCCGCATCTTTCACTAATGCGTCACGGGTATCTGCAGAGAAATCTTTACTGTCTATACTTTTAGCGGCCTTTACAAATTCAGAAGCCTGCATGGAAGCTGTGTTGGAGTTGCCAGCTACCAAAGCATCTTTTATATCGTAGTAAGAATGGAGTAGTGGTGAAAATGGTGATTGGGTTGTGTTGTTCTGTGCAAAACCTGGCTGCACCAATGCAGTTGCGCAGATGGCAACTATAGAAAATATCTTTTTCATTTAATTTGATTTGATTTGATTTAATGTTATAGAAATAATTACATGCATGAAAAATTAATTTCATGTGAGGCTAACTAACATTAAATCATATTTGAAAACTCTGGATGGCTATCCGGATATCCGGTATGGGAGGATGGTGACTTCGGGCGAAGAACCCGGCACTCGCATTGTTTACAGAAGAAACTGAAAGATCAATATTATAAAAAGAGGATATAAATGCTGTAAAAAAAACAGGAGCAGCGATGTGTAAACTACCTGGAACTGATTTATCAAGCTGACTAAATTTCAGTACTTCATCGTTACAGCAATTATCCTTTTTGCCATTAGAATTATGGTCATCACAGGTTTTTTCCTGGTGTGCTGCTAATGCATGATGGCTTTTCCCAGTAGTATGTGTATGGGCCATTGTTTCAACAGCCTCTCCCTCCTGGTGGTGTTTGGAATTGAACCCCATATCCATACCAACCACACAAGAAAACCCGATGATCATATTGAGTGAAAAAACAATTATTAGAAAGGCTGCCTTAAGTTGTATGGTTGGGTTTACTTTCATTAATTGTATGCAAAGGTAAATCTAATATTGAAAAAGTTGAGAAAGTAATTCTTGCATGAAGGTTAAATATATATAATTGCTGTTAGAAAGTAGGCGCTATTTAATTTTTTTGAGGTAATAATGTTAATTTCCTCTCAATTCAATTTAAGCGCATGCATCCCAAAAATTTTCAGGCTACAGTTTATCTTTTATTAGCATTCAACCAATCTGCTAATTCATCAATTTCTTTTACCTGGGACGCAACTATATTTGTCGCCATCGTTTTAAGCTGTGTATTATTGCCATGATGCAAATAAGCAGATGCATTATCTATAGCACCCTGGTGATGTACTATCATTAGTGTTGCAAAATCATTATCAATATCACCTGTAATTAGTTGTACATCGGCAGCTTTTCCTCCCTTTATCATGTTTTCCATTTGTTCCATGGTAAAAACGGGGTCGCTATTATCCTCGCTTATTGACACGAGTATAGAATTAAACTGGGCAATTTCCGCCTGCTGCTCGGCAATTATCCTTTGAGCAGTACGTTTAAGACTGTCATTTTTCCCATCCTGTAATTCTGCTTCAGCCATTCCTATAGCGCCCTGGTGATGTATGATCATCATTTTTGCAAAATCAATTTCGGGATCGTTTGTTTTTGGCAACGCTTCCATTTTACTCATCATGGCGTGCATGGTATCCATCATTCTGTCCTGGTCATGTGGCTTTAGTTGTATTCCATTGTTGTCTTTTTTACATGCAGATAGAAAAAATACTCCCGCACCAAGAACTAATAAAATTTTGTGTTTCATGTTAGCTTTTAAAATTGTTTAGATAAAATACCTGAGTCTCTAATCAATCTACATGCCACAATATAGATCACATGCTTTAAAAAAAAATTTCGGAATCAAATACAAATAGTATCACTTAAAAAATATAGAAAATAACGTCTGGGAGGATGATCATCATTTAGGAAGGCCCGGTATAAGTAAAGCGGCATCCAGATGTAGGGATCGGGTTTGTTGTACTGCAAGGCTGCCGAAAAATGAAAAGAAGAATGAAAAAGATGTCGACGGCTTTCATATTGTTTGCTGTGTTTGTATTTCATGCTACTGAGCAAAGACTAACATATTGATGTATTCATACATAACACAGAACAGATAACCGATCCCGGTAATTGCTGTTCTTACTTTTCATCCATAAAAAAATACTTCCAGGTAAATACCAGTGGCAATGCTTTTACAACAAATGAAAAAGCATTGATGAGATAAGCCTGGAAATAAACACCATAATAAACAGCAACCGATGAATCTATCGATATCCATACGCCAAATGCGACCAAGGTTGCCCAGTACGACCATTTTTCTTTTTTAGCAAATGGATATTTGGCAATAAAGGCCAGCAAAATGTAGCAACAGGCTATCGTCCCTCCGAGGGGTCCCCAGGCGAACGCACGAAACCTTGCGGCATTTTCAGGAAACTGTTGCTGCTGCCAGAAAACGTTCGCCAGCGCTTTGTTGTAAGGCAGAAATAAGGGATTGTTTCCATACAATGCAAACACCACTCCGAACAAAGCGAAAAGCAAACTGGAATA
>JBBPZF010000876.1:0-7216 GCA_038199105.1 Chitinophagales bacterium
AGACCTATAAGGTTTTAAAAACCTTATAGGTCTTTGCTTAACCTATAAAATTTAAATCCTGGTTTTACATGATCTGTTAATACAACTTGAGGTGATGAAGCTGCCATTTTTTCCAAAACCAATTCAATTCTTCTTTTTGTTATCTGCGAGATCACATCGAAACCATTTTTGCGGGCGATGGACTTCGCCGGCGTTTTTTCATCAAGCTGTACACAAATAAATTTTCGATTACCATTGTCTTTTGCGTTCATTTCTAAAACTGCCTGCGCTGTGGAACCCGAGCCTGCAAAGAAATCCAGCACAATACCAGCGGGGTCATCAGAAAAACCTAACAAATATTTTATAAGCGAAGGAGGCTTCGGAAAATCAAAAACCTTTGCGCCAAACAGTGAAGCAAGTTCATTGCCCGCCGTTTCATTTGTTGCTACACCCACTTTTGAATTTATAAGATTTGGCGGCACTTCTGCTTCATATTCAGGCCGCTCGTAAGATGGGCTAAACCGCGTGGTAGGGATATTGATAAAAGCTCCTTTGCTGATCTCCTTATCAAGCTTTGGCTGTGTCCATTTAAACTTTGCCTTGAGCTTCACCGGCGAAATAAATAATCCATTTTTTACTTCCGTGTCTTCTAACAATTCAATATGATATTTATCGGTGCCGTAAATTCCTTTTTTTATTTTTTGATTGCTAATGCTTGTTCTCACAACATTTGCCGGAAACAAAAGTGTATTTATTTTATTCCCCTGGTTTAGCAGCCCGTTGGAGCTGATTGTTTTTTTCCGGATACCTTTAAACTTTTCTGAAGTTTTTATTTTCTGGTAACACAAAATATACTCAACAACCTTCTTACTTTTTTTTGAAAGATTGGCCGGCGTTTCAGATTTTGCCCAGCAAAAAATATCTATGTAATTATCTGCGCCAAAAATTTCATCCATTATTATTTTCAGGTTGGCCAGCTCATTGTCATCTATGCTTATGAAAATTAATCCATCATCACGAAGTAGCTTCCGGGCAAGAATTAGCCGCGGGTACATCATGGAAAGCCAGTTTGCGTGAGAGCGGCCATTTTGCTTCGAAAATAAATTATGGGAGTCCGCTTTATTTACATCCTTTGCTGAAGAGGTAACGAAATTATCGCCATAAGTGAATGAGTTATTCCCTGTGTTATATGGCGGATCAATGTAGATAGTCTTAATTTTCCCCTCATACTCTTGCTGTAATATTTTAAGCGCTTCCAGGTTTTCACCTTCAATAAAAATGTTTTCCGTTTTCTGCCAATTAATTGACTCTAACGGTAAAGGGATAACCGCAGATGTTGCAGGAGCTTGCGAGAGTTTGAAAGCATTTGCCTTACCGGCCCAGCGAAGTTCAAATTCTTCTGCGCCATCTGTTGCAAAGCCGCTTAATGCAGGAAGTAATTGTCCGGCGTTTATTTTTCCATTATCAAATATGCCGGGTACGGCAGCCTTGATCTTTTGTAAAAACATTTCATCGCTATGTGAGGCTGATTCTTCCATTTACCTGAAAAATATTAAAGAAAAATATTTCAAAGGGGGAAGATACTAACACATGGGTAAAACAAAGATGAGAGCTTAATTATATACAGTTAAGTAAAGCGATGTTACCTGTTATGGCAGCGTTTTCAGTCACCGGATTTTATCTTTTCCATACGGGATTGTATGTAAAGCATAATGTAGCAGGCGATTAGGATTTCGCAAACGATTTCTTTGACGATCATAGTAGGATTTTTTGGTACGTGATTCAATCTACAATAAACGACATCGCCCCTTAATTTATTATATACTAAGTGGGTAAATAATGGACGAAAAAAGAAAGTAAAAGGTTCAGCCGATGAACCGAATGCCTGCAAATCTTTGGCCTTGACAGCCGCAATCAGACTTTATCTTCAGCCTTTTCAGCGTTTTTCACAATATCGCCGTGTTGTAATACCACGTTTTTTACCATGGTTTTCCAATCATCTTTTTGCCTGAGGAGAAATTCAAGGTCCATACTGAAATGTTTGAACTCCTCTTTTTGCGCATTTACCATAATCGCTTTGGCATCTTGATTTTTTTCTACACTTATGCGTTGTTCGTACCAGTTAATGGCATCGGCTTCTTCAATCAGGGATTGGATCATACGGGCAAAAGTTCTTATTTCCTGCGACAATTCGCCGGCTGGTTCATGATACTGTTCTGTAGGCATTGCTTAATTGTTTTTTTTGAAGGTACAATAATTCACCCTTTAGTGTTTGCTAAACGGTTTCTTTTTTATCTTCTCCTGTAATCTTCGGGTTTTCCTGGTGTCTCTTGAAGGCGGGAGCTTCCTGGATCTCGGCCAGCTTTTCCAGGCCACCAGTACCCCAGAGAAGGATTGCAGGTATTAGCAATATGATGAATCTGCCTGTAATGGGAAAAAATAATGAAACAACAAAAGACAGGACAAAGACAACAGGAATTACCAGGCTGCGATACACGCCCAGCCGTATTCTTGCTTTTGATATCTTCCGGGTAAGCAAGTCTCTTTTTGGATTACTGATATATATCCAGAGCCAGTAATTCATTAGCCCGGCAAGGCACATGTTCAATGAGTAAAGGCCATAAGGAAGCCGCATATTTGTGTAGGTGCTGTATTCTCCAAGAAGTGCGGAGCTAAAGGGCAACACGGCCACCGTAAACAAATAACCAAAGTTGATCCATAAAAGCCCGGTGGTATATTTTACGGCATAGCCGAATATGCGGTGATGCACATACCAGTAATAACCAACAATGCCATAGCTTATAAAAAAGCCCAGGAATTTGAATCCCATTTCGGAAAGATGTTGCCAAAGAGCATTATCAGTGTAAACCGCAGGTGAATCGTTTTGTAAATAGGGCACCTTTAATTCAAAAACCATTATCGTAATAACAATGGCAAATACTCCATCGCTGAAAGTTATGAATCTCTCCACCTGGAAACTCATTCTTTCTGGATCATGCTTTGGTTCCTGCATAAATTTTCTAAAATGGAAGTATGAATTAAAAATCTTTTAAAAAGATATTATCATTTTGGCTCAAAAATATAAAGCCGTGCCATCAGGGTCTTTGAAATGCAAAATAGCGTCCCGATTTTCCATCTTTTCTTTGTAGCCAATGCTGTTATCATCGGGCAAAACAATTGCATCCTTTATCTTTTCTATCATAAAACCTATTGATACGCTGCCTGAAGGCAGAGCTGAATTTTCATCCGCCGGATGGATACAGGGGGCGACGCCATTGGCCGTCACGATTGCATAATGGCTTTCCCAATGTTTTAAACCAAGGCTCTCGTAAAATTTGATGGAGCTATCCCTATCTTTTATCATTATCGTGACATTTGTTCCCGGAATGTTCAACATGTGATACCGTTATTTAGGTTTACACAAAATACAAACATTTTTTATGATTTATTAAGCGCATAATTCAAAATAAATTTGACAGAACGCAGGCTCCTCAAATAAAAAAATGATGGAGGGAAAGTGAATTTTTTACCCCAAAGGCCATGCATTAATATGCATTTGAATGATTGTTTCCCACTCTTAAATATTTAATAAAAAAATACCGGGGAAAGGCGCGAAGTTGGTTTCCACCTCTCAGCAATCCATTTCGCCACTAATCAAAACTGTATATAAATACTACCAATTTCAGTTTAGATTTGCTTATGCGGAAAACCACTCTACCTCTACGTTATTGGATATGCCAGATTTTGGGATGGGGAGGATGGACGATGCTCAGCCTGGTCACCGTTTATCTCTTTGCCTCTGATATGTATTTGAAACCTGAAGAGAAAAGAGAGATTTTTCTTACAACACTTTTTTATGAATTTTTTTGGGCCATAGCCGCCACACATTTACTCCGTTTTTTACTGAAAAAAATTGGGTGGATGAAATTTTCTACTAACCGGGTGATTGTTTTGTTTATTGTAGGAGTTATTGCCACCGGGCTTGTAAGTTACTATGGAGCAAAAGCAACTGCCGTGGTTACCAATACATCTCTTGTTGAATATGAAAAACAACAAAACCTAAACCAGGCGATTGCCAGGGAAAAACAGCTTAACCTTGCTGGCACTAAATATTATTTAGCAAATGAAAATGACCCGAACGATGCTGACAGCTATGTAGCAGTGCAAAGTATAAAGCGTAGTACAGGATGGTATAGGGATGCTAAAGGTATCTGGCAATATGAAGATCAGCGGAAGGGTAGATTTTGGTGGGACATAATTTTCACTTTTATATTAGTCTCTTTATGGCTGTTGCTGTATATGGTTTGGCATTATGTTGAGAGAAGCCGCAAAGATGAACTTGATAAATTAAATCTTGAAAAAACGGTAAAAGAACTGGAACTGAATACAATCAAATCGCACATCAACCCGCACTTTATTTTTAACTCGCTGAACAGCATCAGGGCATTGGTTGATGAGAATCCCCAACGGGCGAGGTCTGCCATTACTGAACTTGCAAATATATTAAGAAGCAGCATGCAGGTAGAAAAAATGGAGACGGTGCCATTGCATAAAGAGCTCGATATTGTGCGTGACTATCTTGCGCTGGAGCAGATGCGGTTTGAAGAAAGACTGAAAGTTGAAATGGATATTGATGAAGATACTTTGGAGCAGCCGGTGCCCCCGATGATGCTGCAAACCTTGGTGGAGAACGCGATAAAACATGGCGTTAGTAAAAAAATAGACGGAGGAACAGTGCGGGTAATATCTAAATTTGTTGATAATCATTTTGAGTTGATCGTTCAAAATACGGGTGTGCTTGAAGAAGCACCTTTTGAAGAAGGTTTTGGCCTTAAAAGCACCCGTGACAGATTAAGATTTTTATATAAATCCAATTCAAATTTCCATATTCAAAATATTAATGGAAATAAAGTAGAAGCAAAAATAAGTATGCCTGTTTCGTATTGATTTTATAAAACTAAATTGATCATTTTCAAACAAAATAAATATTTTGCTTTCTGAAATGATCTCTCTTACTCTTGTAAAAAAACGGGGTATAAAAAAATTTGAAATATGCAAAAAGTAATCATTATAGATGATGAACGCCTTGCCCGTAGTGAGCTAAAAAAATTGTTGCAGGAGTTCCCGGAAATAGAAGTTATTGGCGAAGCCGCCAACGCCAATGAAGGAATTGAAAAAATTGAAAGCCTCAATCCTGACCTTATATTTCTGGATATACAAATGCCTGGTAAGACGGGTTTTGACATGCTTACCGAACTCGAAAAAGCGCCACATGTAATTTTCGTAACGGCTTATGATGAGTATGCGTTAAAAGCTTTTGAGGTAAACGCTCTTGATTATTTAATGAAGCCGGTAGAACCCAAAAGGCTTGCAGATGCTTTGATAAAACTTCGCCAGAAAGATGAAGAGGAATTACTTTCTTATAACAACCGGGGAATGTTGCATGAGAGCGACCAGGTATTTGTAAAGGACGGCGAAAGGTGCTGGTTTGTAAAGTTATCGGATGTACGTCTTTTTGAAAGTGTAGGTAATTATGCAAAGGTTTTTTTTGGAAACAATAAGCCGCTAATTTTAAAATCGCTGAATGCTCTTGAAGAGCGGTTGGATGATAAAGTTTTTTTTAGGGCAAACAGGAAGCACATCATTAATCTTCGCATGATAGATAAAATAGAACCTTACTTTAACGGGGGCCTCTTACTTGATTTGACCGGTGGCGAAAAAATAGAAGTCAGTCGCAGGCAAGCGGTGAAGTTTAAAGAAATGATGAGTTTGTAATTTTCCTCCGCAACGGTTCACTATTTAATTCGCGACTGTCTTTGAAATTCTTCTATATTTTTTTCGCCCTTTTTTCAAAAAATATTTTAGCCGGATAAATACAAAATGTATTTATCTTTTGCATTAAAGGCCCCGCGATATTTTAATGAAAAAACTTTTTACCAATCTCACTTTTTGGGTGCTGACGGCGATTGCTGCCGGCGCCATTCTTGGATATCTTGCGCCGGATATTGCAGTACAAATGCAACCTTTAGGAAAATGGTTTATTGAAATCGTAAAGCTTTTTATTTATCCTATTATTTTCCTTACCATCACCCTCGGCATCAGTGGCATGAGTAGTTTAAAGAAAGTGGGCAAGGTTGGCGGCAAGGCAATTATTTATTTTGAGATTGTAACAACGTTCGCTTTAATCATTGGGGTGATAGTAGTAAACATCATCAGGCCCGGAAGTGGCGTCGTTACAAATACTATACAGGGCGGCGATATTTCCCAATACACCAGCGAGGCGCAAAGCTTTAGCTGGTGGCAGTTTTTAAAAGATAATATTACCATCCAGGTTTTGATTGTAGCCATTGTCTTCGGGATCTTTTTAAGCAAATATGAAGGCAGGCAAAAAGTAATTAATCCTTTATCGCTTATTTCAAAATATGTTTTTAAAGCATTGCATTTTGTAATGAAGCTCGCTCCTATCGGCGCTTTTGGCGGCATGGCTTATACCATTGGTAAATATGGCTTACACACTTTGCTGCCGCTCGGTAAACTTATGCTTACTATTTACATTACTATGGCGCTGTTCATTTTTATCGTGCTTCGCTTAATTCTTAAATATTATAAAATAAACCTGCTTCATTTTCTAAAATATATAAAAGAAGAATTGCTTATTGTTTTCGGCACATCGTCTTCTGAAGCTGCGCTGCCCTCGCTTATGGAAAAATTAGAAGGCATGGGCTGCTCCAAATCTGTTGTTGGCCTTGTTGTGCCGGCGGGCTATTCTTTTAATCTTGATGGCACTACTATTTATCTTTCTATGGCAACTTTATTTTTGGCGCAGGTATATAATGTGCATTTGACCATTAGCCAGGAACTCACCATTATCGGAATTTTATTTATTACCTCCAAAGGCGCTGCAGGTGTTACTGGCAGCGGCTTTGTAGTGTTGGCTTCCACCTTAACTGCTATAAAAGTTATTCCTGTAGAAGGGCTTGCCTTGCTGCTTGGTGTGGACAGGTTTATGAGCGAAGCAAGGGCCATCACCAATTTTATAGGCAATGGTGTAGCGACTGTTTTTCTCGCAAATAATGAAAAAGAATTCGATCGCGAAAAGATGTATAACGCTTTTGGCTACCCGAAAACAAACGGAGTTGAATACGAAGAAAAAAACTTCCTAAATGATAAGCTATAAATAAGTCGGCCATTTTTTTTGCGGATGGCTTGCTTTGTATTTTCCGTACCATTTGCACGG
>JBBPZF010000877.1:0-2266 GCA_038199105.1 Chitinophagales bacterium
TGCTTCCCGCTAATAAAAAATAACCTTCAATTTCCATACATGGCGAAAAGAACATTGCAATCACAAGCGTCGTAATAATTTTATTCTTTGACAAAACTTGCTTTGATGAATTATGCAAATGAAAATGCTTGTGATGGTGATGCTGGTATATAAAAAAAGTTCCAAATAATATCAAAACAGCGGGTGCTATAATATGCGAAAAGTGTTGAACAGATGTAGTAAGTTTCAGCCCCAATAAGCCTATTATAATACCGATGATTATCGTACTCAATGCATGGGCAAGCCCTGATAGAAAAGTGACTTTTGTTATTTCACTTATTGTCCAGTTTTCCTTTCTGCCAATGGCAATTACCGGCAACCAATGGTTAGGAATTACGCCATGTAAAAGGCTCAATAAAATGCTTCCTATTATTATTTGGTTCATGCTATGATTAAAAAACTATTTTTAAAAAGCTTTCATGCTAATACACTTTTTCATCTTCAGGTTTCGATGTTTCATAAATATTCAAAATTTCGGATTCAATTTCTTTCGGCAAATTATCCAGATAAACCATTTCTAAAATAAGATGCTGTTTATCCCTATCCACTCTCAGGTGATGGCGTTATATGCTCTTCGTGTATGCATTTCATTCTTTCAAATGCAATCTCAAACCGTGCCGACATTGATGCTTCTGAAAATCGTGTTACCTCTAATCCACTGCATTGTTGAGGCCCGTTATCTGAAATTGTACCCAGTATTAAATAACGATTTTTCTTTATGGCCCTTTCAGCAACGGAAATGTATTTGTGAATCTTTTCTTCAGAAGTAAGAAAATGAAATGCTGCCCTGTCATGCCAAAAATCAAACTGTACCGGAGGATTGAATTCTGTAATATCAGAATCAATCCAATGAACTTTGGAGGCTCTTTTATCTAATCTTTGTTTGGCTCTTTCAATGGCATTTATTGAAATATCCAATACCCAATGTTTTGATAACCTTTATCAAGCGGTGTATCTACAAAATGACTATCGCCACCGCCAATATCAATTATGTTTGCATCCAAAGGCAGGTTGAATAATTCTACAAACTCCATTGAAGTTTTAGGATAAGGCTGAAACCAGCTTACTTCATCTTCTCCCTTTGTGTTGTAAATCTTGTCCCAATGTTGTTGTTCAGTATTAGTCATGCTATCTATTAGGAATATAAGGTACCTGTAGGTTTCTATTTTCTAAATATTTATTCATCTACTCATTATCAGTTCAGGTATTTGCAATATAAATCTTATTAAATTTAAACTATCGAGGCTTCCAAATTCTTCACCTTTTTCAAAATCACCTTCTGTCTGAGCCATTGAATTCGTGAGATGCGCAAAGCATATAATGTTATAATTTTTAACTGCAGACAAGGCATAAAGTGCTGCTGCTTCCATTTCTACACAAACTATATTCTGTTGTTTCATGCTATCAATAGCCCGTTGGGTTTCTCTGTAAGGAGCATCAGTCGTCCAACTACTTCCTGCAAAAAAAGGGCATTGAGTTTTCATCGAATAAGCATCTAAGACCTGTAATAATCCGACACTTAATGTTGATGGTTGGCCTGGCGGTAAATAATGATAGCTTGTACCTTCATCACGAACTGCATTTGTTATTAAAGCAAATTTTTTTGGGGTGGATTTTTCTTTGATGATACCTGCTGATGTAATACTTATTAGTAACCGGCAACCTGAAACAAATAATTGCTCTGCAACTAAAACTGCATAAGATGAACCAACAACGCATGGTATTATACCGATGTTTTCATTATCTGATTGAAATGAATAAAGTGTAGAATGATAACATGCCCAGCAATCATTTTTAATAGCAAGATTGTGCTTTATAAGATAATCCGCTAAGTCCCCATCAGGATCAAGTACACAGATTGAAGGTACATTACACTCTTTTTTGTTTTTTTGCCTCCTTGCTTCACGAAGCAAATTTTCGGGAAGAAATACTGAGAGATCATTATAATATTTATGGTCTAATATGCTATTCATAAACTATCGTAAAGTAGATTCTTACCAAAAATCTGCAATGAAAATATCCGAAATTATAAAGTTATTTATTCCGTCAACCATTATATTTAGTAGCCGAAATACTGTGTTACAAAATCCCGAAAAGCGGTCAAGAAAAAATTTAATTGCGCCTGCTGAATCGGCAAAATGATTTTATTATTTCGGTTATAAGCATATAAACAATATCAGAAGCATTGGTGGGAGAACATTGGTTTTTTCAAATCACCTGCTTTCAA
>JBBPZF010000878.1:0-7877 GCA_038199105.1 Chitinophagales bacterium
CGCTGACCAAGATCGCTTCCCTGCTGTAGAAATTTTTCATAAATACTATTTTCCCAAAGATCTTCTTCATTCAAAAAATCTTCGTAAAAATTAAATTTATCCGCATCAATTTTTTTAGAAACAGTATGTGTATGTGAAAGAAGTTGTTTATAAATATCAAGCGCTCTTTGTTCACCGACAGTTGCGGCCAGCCTGGATTTTACTTTCCCCAAAACAGGATTTCTTACAAATATTATTAGTGCTGATTTCAAAATAATAAATTAGATTTTGCTTTTCTTATTGAACTTATAAGCCTTGTTACTAAGAGCCACCGGCTCTTTAGACATTCGTTTTATAATGATCTAAAAATAAATCCCAGTTATACTTTTTGAATTTGATTTTCGGATTGCTTTCTTCCGGAATGATCTGTATTTTTTTCAGGAGTAATTTCATTTCCTTTTTTCCTCCAAAATCCCTGCGAAACCAATTCATAAGAGCAGGAAGATGTACAACGTTATCTTGGGCATCATACTCAGCCTCGCCTGCCAGGTACGCTTTTGTTGCAAGGTCAAGCTGCTGATTTATATTTTCAGGATTATAAAACGCAATAGGGGGACAGCTTTTAGCGCCGCAATTCAAAGCAAAATGAATACGATAATCCAATGTATCTACACGCAAATCTTTTTCTGTTCTGCCGGGAAAAAGTTTGTTTAGATAACCAAGGCTCCACTTTATTTTTGAACGGCGGAGTATGCCGTGTTCAATATCATCAAGGCTGAATATTTTACCGGCAACTTCTATCTGCTCACTTTTAAAAAACTTGCTACGGTCTTTATATTTGCCAGGGTCAGCTTTTAAAATCATTTGTGTATAACCGTTATACAAGTTTATCCAGAATGCTTTTTTTTCATCATCAGAAGTAAGTTCATTTTTTAATTTATCATAAGGCAAATCTTTTAGCTTCATCACCAGCGAGTCAACTGCATCTCCGGTCTTGGCCGCATATATAAACTGTTGCGATAAATTCACTAACGAGTTGGATGATTTTGTAATTTTCAAATTTAATGCGGGTTTTATTATGGTGGCTGATAAGCTGCTTGTGTCCTGTTTTTTTTGTTTTAACCATTCTTTTATATCTTCAGATTTTAAAGAGGCAGCATCAGTAACATCAATAATTTTTCCTTGCTTATTAAGTACAATTGTGTATGGATAAGAAGGAGGCTGAAAGAGAGAAATAAAACTATTACTATTATCAACTACTACAGGAAAAGAAAAAGGCTTTCGTGCATCTATAAACTTTGTAAGCTTCTGTTCTTCCTCATTCGAAACCAAAATAATTGTTACTTTACTTTCATATTCAGATTGAAGTTCTTTTAAATGCGGCAACGCTCTTACACAAGGAATACACCATGTTCCAAAAAAATCAATGACGGTAATTTCATTCTGCAATGCTTTGAGAGAAGTAGCAGGGACAGTATTATTAAGGATTTTTTTAAAAGAAAAATCGGCGACTACATCGCCCTTTTTATAGCTATCCTGGGCAGACGCATTCAATAGCATAATAGTGGCTAAAAATGAAAAGAAAAATTTCATGTGAACAGAGGTTGATTTGTTTTTAGTAATATACGCACATTCAAATAAATGGTTCATCAAACACGATAATAACTATGGAAAATTTAATAGAGAAAATTTCAGAAGCCGTTGCCTACCTGCGTGAGCAAGGAATTGACCAGCCGGAAATAGGAATAGTTCTGGGCACTGGCCTCGGAGCTTTAGCAGCCAACATAACAGATGCTAAAATAATTCCTTATGTAGAAATTCCGCATTTCCCCGCAGCAACAGTGGAGTTTCATAAAGGCCAACTTATATGGGGCTCCATTGGAAATAAAAAAGTGTTGATCATGCAGGGAAGGTTTCATTTCTATGAAGGCTATTCTATGCAACAGATCACTTTCCCTGTAAGAGTGATGAAAGAACTGGGCGTAAAAAATTTATTGCTGAGCAATGCCGCCGGTGGTATAAATAATGATTTCAAAAAAGGCGATCTTATTCTCATTGATGATCATATAAATCTCTTACCCGAAAATCCTTTACGCAGCCTCAACGACCCGGCTTTTGGAAACCGCTTTGTAGATATGTGCTGCCCTTATAATTCTGTGCTCAATAAAAAATTAAAAGATGCCGCAGATGAATTGCAAATTATTTTAAAGAAAGGAGTGTACGCATCCGTACCTGGCCCGAATCTTGAAACCCGCGCTGAGTACCGCTATATAAGGTCGATAGGTGCGGACATGGTCGGCATGAGTACAGTTCCTGAAGTAATTGTCGCAAACCATGTTGGCCTGAAATGCGCTGCAATAAGCGTTATAACCGACGAGTGTGATCCTGATAATTTACAGCCTGTGGATATTAAAGAAATAATAAAGGCTGCCGGGGAAGCGGATATAATTTTAAGCAGGCTAATTATTAAGACACTTGAAAATATTTAATAACGGTTAAGCGTAGCTGCCGTTTGTAAATACATCTATCAACCGCATCACTTCTACGCCAATCTCCGCGCTGCATGGATTAGGAGATTGACCCAAAAAATATTCAACAACCTTTGCTATCATAGGCTGCTGCACGTGCTGTAGTTTTTCAAAAGGAATAATCTCTGTATTTCCATTTGTAATAATTGTTACCTGCCGGTGCTCAAAAACAGGAAAGCTTATTTTCCCTTCTGAACCTATCATTTCGCAGAGATCTCTTTCATCATTTTCATTAACTGAAAAACACCAGCTTCCGTTGAAAACAACGCCACTATCAAAAAGAATAGAGCCTGACACAATATCGTCTGCATCGTATTGCTCTGCTTGGTTTGTGGCGATGCCAAAAGCTTCTTTCACGTTTCCAAAAAAATACAACATCAGGTCAAGTTGATGCGGGGCAAGGTCATTAAATAAACCCCCACCTGCTATTTCTGTATTTACCCGCCATGCCACTTTGGGATCGTTAAGGTCTTCTGCAGACAGCGGTTTTTTGTAACAAAATAAATTTACCATTCTTACCTCGCCAATCACTTTTTCGGCAAGCAATTCCTTTACCTTTTTAAACAACGGCTGCTCGCGGCGATAATGTGCTACTGATAGCTTTGCATTATTTTCTATTGCAACATTCAATATATTACTTGCCGCTGCAAGGCTTACTGACATTGGCTTTTCCACATATACCGGTTTGCCCGCTTTGATGGCTGCAATTGCATATTCTTCATGTGAAGAAGGTGGGGTAGCTACATAAATAGCATTCACATCCGGGTCATTAATTAATTGATCAGCATCTGCATACCATTTTGGAACATCATGTCTTTGTGCATAATCTTTCGCTTTATCGGCATCCCGGCGCATGACTGCGACAAGAGATGAATTTTTTACTTTATTAAATGCAGGGCCGCTTTTTACTTCAGTAACATCTCCGCAACCGATGATGCCCCATTTGATTGTATCCATTTACTTTTTTAAGGATTGTTGAAGTAAAATATACGCGATAAATTAGTCTTTATTTTTTTTGCTTATCAGCGGTCGTATCAAGCCATCCGTTATAATAAGCGCACACAGTATTCATAAGGCATATTTCGCATTTAGGTGTTGGGCGGCAAATCTCCCTTCCAAGAAAGGACATCGCCATGCCGGCATCCCATTCTTCTTTTGGAAGTATCTCCATAATCTGCTTTTCAATTTTAACTGGGTTTGTTCCTGATGCAATACCCAACCGCGGCGCTACCCGCACTACATGCAGGTCCACCATCACGCCTTCTGCCGGCGCACCGCCTTCACGCTTAATTACGTTAGCCGATTTTCTTCCTATGCCAGGCAAGGCAGTAAGTTCGTCAAGTGTAAGTGGAATATTTTTATCTTCCTTTGTTTTTCGCGCCATCTCAAGAAGCCATTTGGATTTGTTTGCATTATTTCTTACCCTGCTAATGAAAGGAAATAAATCATCGGCGGTAGCACGCGAAAGCACTTTCATATCAGGAAAAGCTTCGAACAATTTTGGCGATAGCTGATTGATGTGCTTGTCAGAATCCTGAGCAGACAGCACAACACCAACGACTAATTGATATAAGCTTTTATAATCAAGCGGATGCTTGTTCTTTTTATATTTTTTTAGAAGGGGTTTAATGGCTTCGGGCCAGTCAATTTTTTGAGACATGAAAATAATTTAATTGTATCAGATAGTTTGACAGTAAAGATAAAAAATAACAAAGCGATTCCTGCTGAAAAAGATACAAGTATAATGAATGCCGGTGCAAATAAATCCATTCATGCATCAGTCACCTTACAATTTCTCAGTAGCAACACAGCAATTACAAAATCCAGCAAGCGCAGGCTACAGAGCTTTCGCATGGACTGATGTTACAACCATTTATCTATACTTTCCGTTTTACAAAAATTGATGAATAAAATTTCATTCCTTTTTTATAATCTGAGCAAAAAACGTTACCGAGTTAGAAGCGAAGTGATTACTTTATCTTCTTATCATTTTTATTTTTTTCTTACTCTTTTTTAATTTTAAATGATGGCGACATATAATCTTTTGCTAAGTATTCCGGCGGCACGGTGGTGTTGTTTCCATCCCGCAGGCTGCTGTAGTGCGGAGACATAATCTCAACTCCTGCTTCATTAAATTTATCCTGTATATTCTGATGAAGATTACTATAAATAATGGCCTGTTTATTTGGCTCTTTCGTATACGCATTCACCTGGTAGCTCACATAAAAATCATCAAGGCTTGTTTGCAATACAAAAGGTGAGCACTCCTTCACTATCATATCTGTCGCCAGGGCAGCATCTATCAATAACTGGTGTACCTGCCGCCACGGTGCATCGTAACCAATAGTGATAGTCGTGTGAATAATCAATCCATTGTCCGGCGCATCGCTGCTGTAATTGGTCGTATGGCTACTCATTACGTTGGAGTTCGGAATAGAATTGATTTCATTTTTAATTGTTCTTATCCTTGTAACAAGTAATGTTCTTTCAATAATATCTCCCGTGATATCACCTATCTTAACACGGTCACCAATTTTAAAAGCACGCATGTAAGTAAGCACCAGGCCCGCAATAATGTTACTCAAAGAGCCTGCAGAACCGAAGGTAAACAACACGCCAAGAAACACCGAAACCCCTTTGAAAGCAGGGCTTTCACTGCCGGGCAGGTAGGGGAAAATAACAATCAGCATAAAAGCAAGCACAAGTATTTTTATGATCTGGTAGGTAGGGTTAGCCCAGTCCGGATAAAAGCCGGAAATTTTAAGAACACCACATTCAACTTCATTTTTTAAAAATCGCAATCCCTTTAAAAAGTAATTGAAAACAACAACGATAACAATGATGGTAAACAGGTTGGGGAGAAAATGCCAAATACTATTAAAGATCTTTTTAACCGGGGAAAGAAAATAGCCAAACAATATATCCGCAAAACCTTTGGTGCCCGGAAAAATACTGAACAAGATCGGAAGAGATATATAGATGGCGGTGATAATAAGCAGCCACCTTATAACATTATTGACCAGGAATAAAAAGTTGGCTTCCCTGTCAGCATCAAATAACACATAGTTTCGGATTTTAATTCCTTTTACCCGGTGTCCCTTTTGCTTAAAAACATATAACTTAACTTTTCGCTTGAGCCTGTTGATAGCAAAGATTATTGCCACCAATAATCCTAATACAATCAAAGCAAGTAAAGCTTCTTTAAGAATGCTTTGCCACGAAAAATCTGAACGGTACCGTGCGACACTTTTTGAAATAATCTCTTTGTATTTGTCTGCCAATGCGGCTTTCGAAGTGTTTGCCCAAAGCCCGTCATCATCAGAAATACTCATGATGATATTCTCACCGGAAGAAATATCAATAATCTGTTCGTCGGAAACTAACTTAAGAGAATCCTTTCCGCCAAAGCTATTCTTCGCCAGCTTTTTTATCCTGTTCGTAATCGCCTCTGCTCTTTCATCCGGCCCGAAACTGCCAAGCCTTGCATATACAAAAAACAAGGTATCCTCATAAAAAGGAGCCACGCCATACCCTGAAACGAAGCTGCGCAGCGAATCAATTTTCTTTTCTTTTTCAATAAGCCTGAGAGAATCCTGGGTAGCCATGGCATCAAGCTGGCCTTTTAATTCTTGTCTTTTTGCCTCATCATTTGTTTTTACTTCGCGAAGCTGCGACTGCAATTCCATCTTTTTCAGAGAATCCAGCAATCTTTTATTTTCAAGTTGCTGTAATTGCTTTGATTGCTGTGACAAAAGCAGATTGTTTAGGGAATCTGTAACCCTGGCTGCCGAATCTTTTTGGGCAAAGGCAACCGCGCAGTTAAAAAAAAGAACAGCAAAAATCAGATAGCAACGTTTCATAACATGATGCAGGATTGATCCTGATAATTTATTACATGAAATTACATTTTTACAAATACTTACCCGCATATAGACAAAAATTGCATTTACCTGTACCATGATTATGTAAAATGCAAGCGGTTAACTTTTGCGGCTAACCGGCACCGTTATATAAACCTTATTAAGCATCTACATTTTTTATGGAGCAGATTATTACCATTGCTTTGTGCAATTTATGCCCGGTTTAACAAAAAAAATCCCGGATACAAATGTGAATCATTTGTCTCCGGGAGAAATTATATTACTATTTTTTCTATTAATCCTTATCCTTACCTGTTACTGCTTCTTTAGTTTTTTTAGCGGCTTTACCTATTGCCTGTCCTGCTTTGCCAACTCCCTTTTTTGTCGCATCCCATGCATCACCTACAGCATTACCGGTTTTGTCAAAAAAGTTGCCTGTATGATCTACAACTTCGCCATCATCAAGCACTACTACTTTATCGTCTTTTTTTACTTCACCATTTTTGTGAACTATTACTCCGTTGCTCATAGTTAAATCATTATTTGCTGCAACCCAGTCGTTATTTTTCCATACCATCAATTTACCATTGCGGTAAGTAACATCACCTTCGGCCGGTGTGTATGTTGTTGTAGTTGTAGTGACAGTGGTAGTTGTATCCGGCGATTGCATATTCGATGTACTGTCAGTAGCTTCTACTGTTGTGGTGTCTTGTGACTGCTGGTTATCACATGCACTGAATGACGCAGCTATGATAGCCATTACTAAAATCTTTTTCATTTTGTTTAATTTTTTTTATAAGAAAATCTCAGAAACTTTATCCATGTAGGATGTTCTCCTCTTGAAATATTTGTGCCAAACTTAAATTGTGAAGCCTTAGATCGACTAAATGGGTATTTATTAAGGAACGTATTGCATAAACGAATCGTTTCTTTTGCACTACATTAATTATCCTTCATGTCAAAAATGATCTTTTTATATTTCTGGTATAGAAAAGAAATGATTAATAATACGACGCCGATAACTATATAAGCAATTACTTTTTCTGCCGGGCTAAATTTTAAACTGTCTATAAGTAATAATTTTATCAGCGTAACTGCAAATAAAAATATAGCAGCAATCCTGAACAACTTTATTCTAAACACCATTCCACTGAGGAACATTATTACAGCCATAGCTACCCACACAATCGTAAGAATAAAGCCGTTGAATTTTATTCCCGCAAACGCGGCGAGCGCAGTGAGCGAAATACAAAAAAGACCGTTGTATAAATGCGTTTGTGAGGGAAAATATTTTTTAAGAGCTATTGCTGCCAGCAGATAAACAATGCCAAAATAAAGGGTAATATTTTCTATTGAATTTTTGCCATATCCTTTATACAAAAGTATCAATGAAAAATACAAAAAGGTAGTGTTTGCAATTATCAATAATGTATCAGAGGATGTTATTGGCAGGCGTTTTATAGCTTTGAATACAACAGAATTCAACAAGAAAAAAACAAAAAAAGCATAG
>JBBPZF010000879.1:0-2011 GCA_038199105.1 Chitinophagales bacterium
AAAATCGAGTAGGAAGGTAGCCATTAGTTGGCTACCTGTCCTCTCACACCACCGTGCGTACCGTTCGGTACACGGCGGTTTGTTAGAAGAGTTTCCTCTGATGTTCCGTTTTCCAATAGTAATAGTTAGTAAAGCCCACATACCTTAACCGTGTAAAATAGTCATTGTTTAATGCCCGGCTTAGTATGGGGCTGTGTGCTGCCCTGCAGTAACCTTTGCCGCTATTGCTCCACTCGTACGCCTTCTGTTTTGGGATGCCTAATTTTATTAAGTGCCTCCTTTTGCTTTTAGGCTTCTTCCATTGTTTCCATATTCCTATTCGTAACCTTGTCCGCACTAATTCATCTAATTCCTGCATCTTACTTTTGGCTTTGGCTATCGAAAAGTAGTTCACCCATCCCCGGATTACCGCTTCCATTTTCTTTATCTTTTCTTTTGTTGGTGAGGGATCGTTGCGCCTCGTTTTCTCTTTCATCTTTTTCTTTATTCTATCCAACGATTTGGGAGCGATGCGTATCTGCCATCCCTCCTTGTTTTTATAAAAAGAAAACCCTAACAGCGTGCTTTCTTGCGGACGGCTTACTTTACTTTTCGTACAGTTTACCTTCAATTTTAGCTTTTCCTCTATGTACCCGGTAATACTCTCCATTACCCGTTGGGCTGATTTCTCGCTCTTTACATAAATACTGCAATCGTCGGCATACCGTACAAAACGGTGCCCTCTTGCCAATAGTTCCTTGTCCAGTTCATCTAAAACAATGTTGGATAGCAGCGGGCTTAGCGGGCTGCCCTGCGGTGTACCTTCGGTGCGAGGGCTTGCCACGCCGCCTTCCATAATGCCACTGGTGAGATAGCTTCGGATAAGTTTTAGTGTACCCTTATCTGTTAGCTTCTTTGCCAGCGAACTCATTAGGCGGTCATGATTCACCTTGTCGAAAAATTTCTCCAAATCCAGCTCTATTATCCATTCGTATCCTTCGTTCAGGTTTATTTGCGCCTGCATTACTGCCTGATGCGCATTACGCCCTTCTCTAAATCCATAGCTGTGAGGGGAAAATTCTTCTTCGTACTTTGGGCTTAACCATTGGGCTATCGCTTGCTGCAACAGCCTATCAATTACTGTGGGAATACCTAACATTCTTACCCCGCCCTGTGGCTTCGGTATTTCTACCTTGCGCACCGCTTGCGGTTTGTAATTGCCTTCCAAAATACTTTTCCGTAATGTCTGCCAGTTGCTATTGAGGTAGTCGCGAAGTTCATCGGTCTGCATACCATCAATGCCTCCGGCTCCCTTGTTGGCAGTTACCTGCTTCAGGGCTTTTTGTACGTTTCGGATGTCTAAGATTTCTTCAAGCATATTACTAATAAAAAAAAACTTCTACCGGCGACAGTCCTTATTAGCTGCATGGCTTGGCTCAACTCCTCCTGCGTTTTACTTTCGGGTTCCGCCCTATCCTCGCACAGGTAGTTCTCTAATGTGTTTCGGTTGTTGTAGCTTTTACCGTAAGCGTTTTAATTTCTTCGCCTTTCTAACATTCAGTCCTTCTTCCTTTTGTGAGGATTCCGCATTGCCCGTTTTATTGGGATGCAGCTCGTTGCCGGCTTACTATGACCTCTGCTGACTTCTGCCAATACCATGATGTCATTCTTTATTCTAACACCTGTTTCCGCTTTGACATTCGCTCATGCCTCCGCCGGATTATTGGCAGATCTCCCAGGGTAAGTGTATCCGCTTTCCATTCATATAGCCTCTGCATTTACGTAGCAATGTTCTGTACAGTATGGGGCTTTTGTTTGTTATGCAACATCACCCACATTACCCCGCCTTATATGCAGTTTCTGTTCAGTTTATCCTGAGTTTACCGAAGGGTAGGCCCGAATGTTTGCCGCCAGCTTCCTTCGGATTCGCAGTCACCCACGACACCCTTGCTCTTGGCTAATACTCCCTACTGTAAAGTGTATTCAGGACTTGCACCTTATAGCTGATACACATGCCTGGCGCACATAAAAA
>JBBPZF010000880.1:0-2583 GCA_038199105.1 Chitinophagales bacterium
GGGCTAAATAATAAAAGTCAAATTTTATAAACTTGTCCTTCTCTATTTTATAAGTTCCAAAAGATTGCTCCGCCTGCAAATGGGTGTCGCCAGAACCTATTTTAGAAGTAAGCATATCACTTACCGTAATTTTTAACCAATAGAAATTATCTCCTGATTTCTCAGGTATCCCTGCAAATATTTTATCGGCCAGATTGCTGACGTCATTCTTTATCTCGTCCGGATACTCGCGACTGCTGCTCTGAGGTATATAGGCCGGGGCTTCAATATACACAGAAGCCTGGCTTAATGTAAGTGTTAGCATTTTTAGCAAGGCATCTTTTTCCGCCGCATTCACAACCTCTGCTTTTAAGGGAGCCCAAAAGAAGTACAGGTAATCTTCAATGTTATCTCTGGTCATTAATTTTTTTTTAAATAGGAAATAATTGTATTGAATATCTAAGTGTCGGTCGATGCACTTTTTAATTTCTAATATCGCCGTATCCATTCTTTTTTTTCATCGGCGATCAACCATCATTCTTTATTGAATTTTATCGTCTGCGTGTTATTACCCGATTTAAGTTTTACAAAATATACCCCTCTGATTAACCGGCTTACATCAAGGTAGTGGCTGCTTGAATTAAGATATGTATGAGTGATTATTTTTCCACCTGCATCACTTATCGTTGCTTCTGAAAAGTTAGTTGCTCCCTGTACATACAGTTTATCTTTTGCAGGATTGGGGTAAACAGACAATGAAGGCTTTGCAGATGCTTGCAACAAAACGATTTTGCTGTAAGTTGTTCTCCCATCAAAATCTGTTTGAATTACACGGTAATAATTTTTTGTATTCTTATAGGCAGGTATAATACAATTGTAAGAAGTGATTGCAGACGAAATGACTGAGTACGCATTTAAAAAGTTATCTCCATCACTGCTATACTGAACGGTGTAATCTTTTACATTTTTCTGTTGTGCTACCTGCCAGCTTACTTTAGCTTCGCTTCCATTTATCCATTGAGCCTGTACTCCCAGCCAGGTAAGCGGCAAAGTTCCGTTGGTTAATTTGCAGGGTTCTATATCAGGACTGATGGTGCCGCATGCACCTCCAAAATAAAGTTCGCTGTTGTAAAGTGCAAAACTGAATTCGCCAAGTACGGGAGTGCTTGCTGCAGGGCTTGCAGTATTTTGAAAGGTAGCGGTTTTTGTACCCGCAATGGTTCCATCGGTTTCCCATAAAGGATAATACTGCTGATCATTTACTATAAAATATAGTTTACCATTAAATACAGGCGCAAATCTTGTATCCCTTAAAAAAGGTTCATTGCCTCCGCCTTGTTTTATTAAGGTAGTACCTGCTGTGGTACCATCAGATTTCCATAAGCCGACGGCAGCATTACCACTGTAGCATGAAAAATATAAATTGCCATTGTATATAACGCTTCGCTGCGGTACACTTCCTTGTGTGCCGGGTTCCATATCTTTTACAATTTGTGTACCTGCGGCACTGCCATCCGAAGAAAATAATTCTGCTCCATGTGTATCATCCGATGCAGTAAAATAAACTTTGTTGTTAAACACAATCATATTAAATGGTGCACCGCTGTAAAATATTCCGCCGCCATCAGCACGTAAGTTTATAACCATGTTCGTGCCTGCAGTTGTTCCGTCACTCGTCCATAATTCAGAGCCATGTGTACCATCATCGGCATTGAAAAAAAGTGTATTGTTTAGCACTGAATAGTTGCCGCCCGTGGTACTGATAATACCTGGCTTTACCAGCACCGTTCCTGCCAATGTCCCATTGCTTTTCCATAAGCCATATCCGGAACCTGTGCCGTTATCACTGGTGAAATAAATATCGTTGTTCAATATTGCAAAAGTTGCCAGCCCATTGAACAGGGTAGTGTAATTATTTTTCACCACAAACGTACCCGCTGCTGTACCATCACTCACAAACATTCTCCTGTCGCCATTTATATTGTCTCCCATAAAAAACAATTTGTTATTGGCTACAGTGAAATATCGTGGGTAAGAACCAGCACTCCCTGCATATAAGTCTTTAAACAATCCGGTGCCTTGCTACAGTACCATCGCTTACCCAAAGTTCGTAACCGTTAACACCGTCGTTGTAAGAGAAATAAATTTTATTGTTGTATGATGCAATATCAAAACTGGTGTTTGGCGGGCCGGAAGATGGAGTGAGTTTAATTGTACCTGCTGTAGTACCATCGGTAACCCAAAGGCCTACATTAACATCATCACTGGCAATAAAAAATAATTTTGTGCCGGATGTAGTAAAATCAAACGGAAAAGAATTGCCTGCTCTTAAATCTTTTAGTTTTTGAATGATCTGTGCCTGGCATGGCCAAAAAATGGTATTGGAAAAAAGTAAGAATAAAATAAATTTACGGCTTGCTAAAAAAATACTTTTCATTTTTAAAAATTTATTTAATGATCTTAAAATATTACCGGCCGTGCGTTCCTTCGTAGTAGGTTGTTTTAATTTGTTCCAATGCGGTTAGTCTTTATTTTCACGATTTACTTTTTTTAGTTTTAGAATTGATAACACCTTGCTTTGCAGATGTCAATTTGTTCAATGGA
>JBBPZF010000881.1:0-2749 GCA_038199105.1 Chitinophagales bacterium
TTAAAGTACACGACAAAGAATTTATACCTTACCTGGATTCGTATAAAATTGCAAAAGAAGTATCACGGGTTGCTGCAGAAATAAACAAAGATTACGAAGGAAAAAAACCGTTGTTCATCGCGATACTCAATGGTGCATTTATGTTTGCTGCTGATCTTTTTAAAGAGATAACGATAGAGGCCGAAATATGTTTTATAAAGCTGGCCTCGTACAAAGGCGTAAAATCAACTGGTAAAGTAATTACCGCGATAGGCCTTGATGCTGACCTGTGGCATAGGGACGTGGTGATTGTGGAAGACATTGTAGATACAGGCAAAACGCTCTTCCAGTTTTTACCGCAACTGCAGCACCATCACCCGGCATCTATGAAAATTGCTTCGCTCCTGCATAAACCCGATGCAATGATACATCCTATAAATATTGATTATTTGGGATTTATTATTCCTAATAAATTTGTGGTAGGCTACGGCCTGGATTACGATGGGCTTGGAAGAAATATCAAAGAAATTTACCAGTTAGTTTAAAGTTTATAGTTCAGAGTTAAAAAAGTCTTGCTAAACATTTCCTGAAATACATTAATTGCTTGTTGACTCCGCATAGATAAAAGATGGCCGTGGACCAACTTACGTTTTTACATTTCAAATTAAACCTTTTGCAGAAAGCGTTTTTTATTTTATGCTTATTGACTTTGATGCTGCATGCATCCGGGCAATATTATATAAAGGGAGAAATAAAAGATGAAAAAAATCAGCCCCTGCAGAATGCAAAAATTTACATGCCTGCCACCCGCCAATTGTTTTATAGCGGCATCACAGGAGGCTTCGGTATCCCCTCATCAAACTTATTCGATTCCCTGGTGATAAGCACCGACGGCTATGAAACAAAATCGTTGCGGGTAAAGAGCGATATATATCAGCAAATAATTTTGAAAATGCTTCCAACAAATGTGAGCATAAAAAAACCAAAGCTCGTATCCATTACTACCGGCGCCACAGGCAGTATTTATCCTACAGCATATTTCCAGGATGAGAGTTATAGCAACCTTATAGAAAATGATTTTATAAAAAGTAATGTTGATAACACTACAGGGTTTTCTATGCGGATTGATAAAGCTTCATACAGCAATGTGCGGCGGTTTATAAATCAGAAGAGCAAGGTGCCGCCGGATGCAGTACGCATTGATGAAATGCTCAATTATTTTAATTTCAATTATAAAGAGCCGGATGCAGGGAATGTTTTTAGAATTGAATCGCAATTGACGGATTGCCCATGGAACAAAAACGACCAATTATTATTTATAAATCTTGCTGGCAAAAAATTAAATCTTGCAAAAGTCCCGCCATCAAATTTTGTCTTTCTTATTGATGTGTCAGGAAGCATGGATCTGCCTAACAGGTTGCCGTTGCTGAAAGAAGCGTTTCAACTGCTGGTACAAAATTTAAGAGATATAGATACCGTTTCGATTGTGGTATATGGCGGCAGCATTGGTATTTGGCTGCCACCTACCAGCGGTGCAGAAAAGCAGAAAATTACGAAAGCTATTGAAGAGCTTACTGCTTCCGGCGATACACCGGGCGAAGCCGCTATAAGAACTGCTTACCAGCTTGCCAAAAGTACCTTTATGAAAAACGGTAACAACCGTATAATACTTGCAACGGACGGAGATTTTAATGTAGGCATTAATAAAGAAAAAGAACTGGAAGAATTGATTGCAAAAGAGCGCCAATCGGGTGTCTATCTTACCTGCCTGGGTGTAGGAATGGGTAACTATAAAGATTCGAAAATAGAAGCGCTTGCCAAAAAAGGCAATGGCAATTTTGCATATATAGACGACATAAGAGAGGCTGAAAAAATATTGGTTACGGAGTTTACACAAACGCTATATTCCATTGCCAACGATGTCTATATCACGCTTCAGTTTAACCCCACGCTGGTAAAAGAATACCGGCTGATAGGATATGATAATAAAAAAAATGTACTCGCCGAAAAAGGCGATGAACTTGAGGGTGGTGAAATAGGCGCCGGTACAGGCAATACAGCGGTCTTTGAAATTGTTCCAAGGGATTCAGGAACTTTACACAACGCCGAAAATGCAATTGCCAATCTTACGCTGCATTATAAATTGCACGCAGATAGTATAGAAAAAAAACTGAAGTACGACTGCCCGGATAACTATGTTAACTTTCAAGATCTTAAAAAAGATTTACAATTTGCATCGGCGATATGTATGTTTGGGCTAAAGTTGCGTGAATCAAAATATCTTCCACAGGAAACAGATTGGAGCGATATAAAAAATATTGCCGTGAACTCGGCCTTAAAAAATAATTACCTGCAAAATGAGTTTATAGACCTGTTGGATAAAACAGCATCTATTTATGATAAAAAAAAGAGGAAAAGAAAAAAATGAGTTTGGTGCGCATAAAACCATCTTAAATAAATAAATAAATAAATCAATAAAATAGCACAAGCACTAAAACTTCAGACCGTATTCCGTCGGCAAATAACTTTTATAACTTCGATTAAATTTATTTTATGTCAAAAAATTATCCATTAAAATTCATACTGGAAGATGGTGTACATGTAGAGGTAGATAAAACCGGCGTCAATACTTACGACTTCATACTGACGCCTGAAGAAGGCCAGCAGCGGCACTTTAGCTATGTTGATCAAATTCCAAGGGATAAGGGAATTGAAGCCCTTGACTTTGATCAATTGAATGCAGTCCGCAGGTTTTGGCTGGAGCAGGAAA
>JBBPZF010000882.1:0-4620 GCA_038199105.1 Chitinophagales bacterium
TACCTCGTCTTTTGAACAAAGCACCTTCGGGCGGCTTGTACACTCCTCCTGCAGGCGTGTACGGCAGGCCATCTGCCATCATTTATACAATTGCGAAACAAGAACTCAAATCTCTTGTTTCTCGTGACACACTCCGCTGGAACTATAGCTGAAACAAATTACAGACGAGGACTTGCACGTCGCCCCTCCCTGCTATTGCAAATACTATTGTGCGTTCGTGTTATTCTTTATTTTTCGGATATTCTTTATCATCATCAACTCCAATTATTGAAATTCCAATACCAAATAAATAATCTGAAAATTCTTTTGTTATTCCATATTTAGTATTACCAAAGACAAAACGATAGTTTGCGCATGCTGTTAACCAGAAGTCAGCATTGCGATTGTTCGAAATAAACTTGTATGAAAAGCTACTTCCTGGTTCAAGAGTGTAAAAGTAGTTTGAGGAAATTTCCTTTGGCGCATATTTATGGCGTTTTTCCTTAATTGCATTATCACCTAACCTTACTTGAGAAAAACCCCGAATACCCATCACGGCGGGCGGTAAGCGTTAATAAATATTTGCTGCTATATCCATAATTTACACGCAACATTTGTGATAAAATATTTTGCTTGTAATTAGCGGAAGAAGGCGTTAAAAGGTTTGCAGCATCCATTTGATAATTTGTTAGCACATCGGTCGGGAAGCCTACCCCTTCCAACTGATCACGATCAAAATCTTCGCTCTGGCTGCTGTATAGGGCAGTTACGTTAAGGCTGTGCTTACCAAAATGATTGCTGTAGTTTAAAATATTCTCAACGGTAAAATTTCTGCTTAAAGAACTGTAATTGACTGCATCGCCTCCAATTTCATATCCACGCGCTACGTCTCTTCCATAATACGTTTTACGCCAGTTATTTTGATACTCCACGCCGGTATTTAACTTGTAGTACAATCCTTTTATAAAGGGGATGTCCACTTTCACACTATTGGCACTAAATATCCGGTAAGAATTATCCTTATTTTTTACCAGCTTATTGGACAAAGGATTTCTTGCCTGGGTATCATCCAAATAAGCATATAAGGCAAGATTGCCGCTGCTGTCATAAGGCGCCGTAAGAGGGTTAAAAAAGTTAGCTCCTCCACCTGTGCTTCTCGAATCAGTAAATTCTACAGGCAGGCCGCCGCGGTTTTGGAAAGAGAACTGCGTTGATGAGTTTACGCTGAGCCACGGAGTTATCTGTACATCTACTGAAGGCCGCAAAGAGTATCGTTTGTATTCATCATTCACCGCGATACCTTTTACATCAAGATAAGTGGCACCGAGGTAGAAAGTTGCTTTATCCGACCCTCCCCGCAGGGATATTGAATGCTGCGTTCTTACACCTGTTTGCGTTGCCAGGTCATACCAGTTCACCCAGGTTCCGGCGTCATAAATTGCCTGTTCCTGGTTAGAGACCGTAGTTGGCGCATTTAACCGTGTTGTTTTGAATTGATAAAACTCAGGCCCGGTAAGCAGATCAGGCTTATTGGTTAAGGTTTGCGTTCCATAATATCCATCATAAGTAAGGGAAATTTTTCCCTTTTTTCCTTGTTTGCTGGTGATGAGTATAACACCATTAGATCCGCGGGATCCGTAAATAGCAGCAGAGGACGCATCTTTTAAAACCTCGATAGAAGCGACATCATTTGGATTGATATCAGAAATGCCTCCGGTGTAAGGAATACCATCCCATATAATTAACGGGCCGTTGCTGGCGCTTATGGAATTTCGCCCACGTAAAAGTATAGATACGTTATTGCCCTCAGCTCCTCCTGCGTTTGTATTAATGTCCAGGCCGGGGATTGAGCCCTGTAATGCCTGTGCAATGTTGGTATTGGGCAACTGCTCCAGCCTGTCTTTAGGAATAGACGCTACAGCGCCGGTAACGTCTTTTTTCTTTTGCGTTCCGTATCCAACCACCACCACTGCTTCAAGTGAATTATCAGATTTTTCCAATTCCACATTTACAGGGGCGACGTTTGTTTGCTCTACTTCTTTATTGGTAAATCCTACGGAGGAAAATACTAAAACATTCCCTGTAGCTTTCGGCGCGGTTAGTTGAAAAGTGCCATTAGTGTTTGTAGAAGTTCCGGTGGAAGTTCCCTTAATTATCACAGATACCTTTGAAAGTGGCAAGCCCCCGTCATCTGTTACTTTTCCTGATATAAGGTTGCCTTGGGCAAAGGAAAGGACCGGAATAAAATAAAGAAAAGCAACAGATAAAATAACCCTGCGCATTAGTTTAATGGTGAGCATCAGCAAATCGTTTGAAGTGAAAAATTTATTCAGCAATAAAAGCCGGTAGTAATTGGAGATACCGGTAACAGCTTCTATAGCTAAAGTATTCATTTTTCAGGAAAGAAAATCTGCACGGCTACGCCAAAGCCAACAAACCCGTTACTACAACGTTTGAAATTAAAATCAACCGGGCATTTGTTTTTCAATTATATTCGTAAAGGGCTGCATAAAAAGCGTTTTCGATGAAAAAAGGCGTTACTCTTAAAGACATAGCCACGCATCTGAATATGTCCATATCCACGGTCTCAAAAGCGTTGAATAATGACCCTTCGATCAGCGTACTTACCAGGGAAAGAGTTCATAAAAGGGCCGGAGAATGGAACTATATTCCCAATGAATCTGCAAGGCATTTTAAATTAAATAAAAGCTTTACTATCGGTGTAATAATCCCCGATCTTAGGGATCAGTTATACGTTGGCCATTAACGGTGTGGAAGAAATTGCAGCCGGGGAAAACTACAATATTATTCTCACTCAATCATACGAAAATACGCAAAAGGAAGAAAGTATAATAAATGTGATGATCAAAAACCGGATTGATGGTATCATTATCGCAATTACAAAAAATACCACGGATATGACTTCCTTTCAAAAACTAAAATCTATGGGAATACCGGTGGTTTGCATTGCACGGGAGTCTCAAAACCATTCGATTGATTATGTGTGCACAAATAATGTGGAAGGAGCTTTTAAAGCCACTAACTTACTTATTAAAAAAGGGCACAGACGGATAGGGCATTTAATGGGGCCGAAAAATTTGCATGCCAGCGAAGAACGTTTTGAAGGATATAAAAAGGCCTTGCTAAAAAGCAAAATACCCATAGATCAGGATTTAATAAAACCAGTTGATTTCAGCTATGCTGCCACAGCAAAGGCCATGAAAGCAATGATGGAACTTGCTGCATCGCCTACCGGTATTTTCGCCTTTAAAAATTACATTACGCTTGATGCCATTGACTATTTAAAAACAGCATATCCTGATAAAATAGACAAGATTGATTTTGCGGGTTTCGGCAATTTGCCTTTAATAAAATACCTGGATCATAAACCTCTGGCTTCTGTTGAAGAAAGTTCGTATGAGATGGGCGCAATATCCGCCCGGCTTTTATTTGACATGATCAACGAAAAAATATCTGCTCCTAAAAAAATTGAGATACCGTGTAAACTGGTAATTCATGGAAATAAATGATGAACGGTTAATTGTCTTATTTTAAGATAGGGTTACACAAAAAACGTGTAAAACGTAAAATCTAACCGAGTTTTTTAAGCCGGATTTTTTACAATCTTGAACTTAATCATCATATCTGTAAAGAACACATTAAAAATGGCGTTTCCTTTTTTAAGTGATTTTTACTGAAGTTAGAATATCAATATACATACGATACCATGTATAACCGGGATAATTTTCATAGCCCAAACTTTGCCAGTTTTAATGGTTTGCCAGTTGCCATCATTGAAAGACGGCGAAGACCATCCGGCGTTATCGCCTGTTGTAAATTTTGCTTTGGGAAGATAGACAGCATTGTGAGGTTACGGAAAGCATATACGACTCGTAAAGAAAGGCCATCGCTTCAGCATAAAATTATTTAAGTAAAAGAAAAAAATAAAGCCTGGAAAGAATAATTTATATCACCTGGAACCCGTAAGCATAAGGATCATCTTCGGGGTCAATAGTAATTGTGTTATAGCCATAAACCCTTGCCCATCCTTCAATGCCAGGGCGTATTGCAGGATTACCCGCCACAGTCAATTCTTCCTCAATTGTTCCAATAAATTTTGAGCCGATGATGCTTTCATGAATAAATTCATCCCCCTTTTTTAATTTTCCTTTTGCATACCATTGCGCCATGCGTGCTGAAGTGCCCGTACCGCAAGGGCTGCGGTCAATAGCTTTATCACCATAAAAAACCGCGTTACGTGCTGTTGATGTTTTATCCAACACGTCACCAGTCCATAAAATATGTGAACAGCCATTTATCGTTGCATCATCCGGATGAACGAATTGGTATGATTCGTTAATACGCTTCCGCATCACCGGGCTCCACGCCAGCAACTGACCGGCGCTGTAATCCTGAAGACCGCTAAAATTTTCCTGCATATCTACTATCGCATAAAAATTTCCACCGTAACTAATGTCTACCCTTAATGGGCCAAGTTGCGGGCATTCGACTGGCCAGGCCGCGGCTCGAACAACCGACGCACCGGCAGCCGCTGCGCGAACGAGGCAATCACCTCATCGGTCTGATCGGTGCAGTTGTTGTTGACGACCAGCATCTCCCACTGTACGCCTGGCGGAATGA
>JBBPZF010000883.1:0-3060 GCA_038199105.1 Chitinophagales bacterium
TAAGTTTGAAAAATTTCTGAAATTTTATAATCATCCGGCTGCCAATCATACACACGATTAGTTGGCAAATTACCCAGAGCATATTCAATCTCTGCAGAGTGAGAAGCTCCATGGGAAGCCGATCCCGCAATATCTCCTGTATCTGAACGCATGGTTGGTCGTGGCCGGGCATACATGTAACGATATACCGGTTTGCCACCTGTTTGGCTTTGTATATCCGACCATTTCCACGTGCTGAAAGCTATAAAGCGATCGCTGGCAAGAGCGGTTGCTGCCTGCTGCACCGATTGATTATCTGATGCGCTGTAGACTTTCAATATGTCATCAGCATTTTTACCATACATTTTTTTTACAGCATTTATATAATTTTCCGTGGTCGGTTCTTGTTTCCCTATTATCGCCCCAAAGCTGCTCTCCTCAGAGTTCCATCCCACCAGCAGCGGAACGTGCGCCTGTTTGCCCGCTTTATAAATTTGCACCGGAGATTCGGGTAAAAAATAACCATCAATATCCACGGGAAATCTTGAATTGCACGGTTTGGCTGTGGCTTCCAACACTTGCTCTGCAGGTATCGCCCGAAGTGCAGCCAGAGATTCGGCACCTATATTTTTTGCGAAATTACTGCCTGCTTCTTCTGCTTCTGAAAGAGAAACAGTCGATTGTTTTCCTAGCAGAGAACCGCTTTCTCCAATAGCTCCTGCAATAATATTTTTTGAAAGGGGAGAGGCCATTTGAGCGCTTACAGAAAATGAACCTGCGGACTCACCTGCAATGGTAATTTTTTTTGGATCGCCACCAAAAGCCGCTATATTTTTTTGTACCCATTTCAAAGCGGCATTTTGATCCAGCAGGCCATAGTTGCCGGATGCATGGTGCGGTGATTCCTTTGTAAGTTCCGGATGAGCAAGAAAGCCAAAAACACTAAGCCTGTAATTTACCGTAACCGTTATAATCCCTCTCCTCGCAAGGCTTTCGCCATCATATCGGTACTCTGATCCATCGCCCGCTATAAAGCCTCCGCCATAAAAATATACCAGCACGGAAAGATGTTCACTGGCAGATTTTGCAGGTGTCCATACATTAAGGTAAAGGCAATCTTCGCTAACACCGTTTGAGCGAAAATTCATGTCACTGAATATTGGCCTTTGCATTGCACGCGGTCCGAATTTATCTGCCTTGCGAACTCCTTCCCAATTCTTTACGGGCTGTGGTTCTTTCCATCTCAAATTTCCTATCGGCGGCTGCGCAAAAGGAACGCCTTTAAATACGCGAACCCCGGATTCGTTTACGCCTTCGAGCCTACCGTTAGTAGTTTTTACGTGGGGAGGTGTATTGTCGTCAAACTCCTGTGCATGCACCATCGCAAGCGTGAAAAGCAACTGGGTAAGGATAAAAATTTTTCTCATAAAAAATGTTGATGGGAATAACAATCGTAAAGAAATTTCTTTTAGTTGAAGATAATGATAAAGCGAATAGATAGTGACAACTTAAAATATTCCGCCGGAAAGTTATTTCAATTAATGATAAACCAAATTTTCTAAATACATAGCATATTATAAAAGGTTAAAAAGTTTAAAGAGAAGCGCTTTTAGTAATTATTTTTAATGATTCTTTTGGTTCAATCAAATCCCAAAGATTGCCATACAGATCTTCAAAAACAGCCACCTTTCCATATTCTTCAACATGCGGCTCACAAACAATTTTTATTTTATTATCTAATAAATTTTGATAATCCCTGTCAAGATTATCAGTGTGTAAAAACAGAAATACCCTGCCACCTGTTTGATTTCCTATCCTGCTTCTTTGTTCTTCATCAGCGGCTTTTGCGAGTAACAGGTTACATCCTGCATCGCTTGTGGGCGCTACCAATACCCACCGTTTTGTTTCACTCAGCTTTGTGTCTACAATTAAAGTAAATAATAACTTTTTCGTATAAAATTCAATTGCTTCATCATAGTCTTCTACAAGGATTGCTACCGTAGCTATTTTTTGTTTCATTGATTTAGTTATTTAGGCCTATTGCTCATTTTAAAGCATTGTCAAATCGATTTTTATTTCTCATGCTGCAGAATAAAACTTCAATAAATTTATGTTAGGTAGAAAGTAGTTAATAGCAGGTAATTACATTACGCCTTAAAGCTATTCCTAATCTTCCCAATCAAATCTGCCTCATTCATTCTCTTAGCCATCTCGATCATATTTGCAAAGGCTTGTGCGTGTGAAATTCCGTGGCCAATAATTACAGGTTTGTTTACACCGAGTACAGGTACGCCACCGTAAATTTCAGAGTTGAAACTGTCAAAATATTTATCATGAATGTTCCTCCGTTTTGCAATATCATAAATTGATTCAGCAAATTTCAGCATAACATTTCCCGTAAAACCATCGCACACAAACACGTCTGCTTTCTCTGAAAAAAAATCCCGGCCTTCTACATTTCCGGCAAAATTTATCTGTGGGTTTTCTTTCAGCAGCGGAAATGCGGCTTGCGTGAGGAGATTGCCTTTTCCCTCTTCTGCACCAAGGTTTACGAGGCCCACGCGAGGATTAGGAAAATTTAAAATATGCTGCGCAAATAACGAACCCAATATGGCAAACTGGTTTAAATTTTCCGGTTTGCAATCCGCATTCAGGCCAACATCTATAAGCAGGGCAAGTTCACCGTTCTCTCTCGGCAGATAAGCGCCTATGGTTGGCCGTGAGACTCCCTCAATGGCTTTGATGCTGTACAATGCACCGACCATCATTGCACCAGTATTTCCCCCACTGATAAATGCATCTGCTTTACCGGCAGCCAGCATTTGAAAGCCTATTGAAATCGAAGATTGCGGCTTTTCTTTCAGTGCTTTGGTAGGATGCTCGTGCATTTCAATTACCTGTGGTGCATGTATTATTTCAATTGCATCATCCGGTATGTTTCCTTTTGAAAGATGTGTTTTTATTTTTTCTTCATCACCAATAAGAAGAAGTTTAATCTCAGAGTATGGTTTTAATAAAAAAAGGTCAACGCCTTTAACCGCTTCAAGAGGAGCAAAGTCACCACCCATCATGTCCAGCGCA
>JBBPZF010000884.1:0-5620 GCA_038199105.1 Chitinophagales bacterium
AAACTTTTTTACAACTGCTTGTCCCATGTTTCCTGAGACACCTGTTACGATCGCTGTTTTCATTATTTCATTATTTTTAATTAGCGTGTTTTATGCTTTTGATTTTTTTCTAAAGATAATATTCACTTTATGCATTTATAACATGGCACAGTATTTTATTTGAATAATAAATACAAAAACATTTTTATGAAAAAGAAACTTGTCATATTAGCAGCATCATTTTTTATTGTCTCAATAGGTTTTGCACAGGTAAGGGATAGTGTTCGCACGAGAAATGATAAACCCGCAACGCCTCAATCTTTAAGAACTCCGAATAATGCGCCCAGAACGCATGTGCATACTATCAATAAGAATGTGCCGCCGCAGCAAAGCATTAACCACGGCGCTACGGAAAACAATAACCCCGATAACTTAAGCAAGAAAAAAACGATCGCTCCTAATGCTACTTATGGTAAAAAAGTTCCTGTTACACCCGTCACAATAAAGCCAGGCCTTACCAAAAAAGATACATCAATAAACAATAAAGGTGTGATGCAGAATGGGCAGGGCAATGCAAGCAATCCTATTCGTAAATAAAATTCTACAAAGCAGCAATTCGAGGCAAAGTTGCAAGAACAAAAAAGACGCAACATTTATTTCTTGCGTCTTTTTTGTTAAAAGGCCTCGTGTGAAATAGTTTACTGCGCTCCCTGCATACCGTTTTGCATTCCCTCCTGTTCGCCCTTCATATTTTTTCTCTTAAATAAGGATACATCAAATTTTCCAAAACGCCAGTTGAAACTCAGGCGCGCCTGTTGCGGATCTCTTCTGCGCTCGTTATCCTGTAGGGTATAAACTGTTTTTGAAAAATTAGATTCCGAGTGTACGCGATACAATCTTGTTCTGAAAATATCATTCATGCTCAGTGAAAGTGAGGCAGTTTTATCTTTTAGAAAATCTTTTTTAAAGGCAATGTCAAAACCATAAACGGGATCAGTATATCCATTCGCATTGGCAAGATCGCCGCCGCCAAAGAACCTTCCCCCGCCTCCGCCGCCCCTGTTTGGTGGAGTAATTATTCTACTGGTGTAGTCGCCGGTAAACTGAATAGAATAATTTTTTGGTAAGGTGAATGTGTTATTGAATTTTCCAAACCAACTTACCTTTTGATTGGTTAGTGAGCTTTCAAGATTATTGCCATTGATAGTAGAATTATAAACATTCACATTAGTCGTTAAGCTCCACCACTTAGCCAGCTTATTGGAAGCGGTTACTTCAAGGCCGTAAGCGTTTGAGCTATTTGCATTTGCAAATGAGGTAATAAAAATAGAATCCATTTTTGAAGGATTAGGATTTTTATCCCGGTACTGGTAACGTGCGATAAGGTTATTCGTATTTCTATAGTAAACCGTCGCAATTATATTGTTACCATTTTTGAAATTGATGTCGTAAGATAGCTCAAGTAAATTAGTAAACTCCGGAACAAGATTAGGGTTTCCACGGCTTATATTCAATGAGTCGCTATAGTCATAATAAGGAATAAGCTGGAAGAAATTTGGCCTGTTTATTTTCCTTGAATAGTTCAATTGCAGGTCCTGCTTATCACTTAATTTTTGTGTAAGGAATACGCTTGGGAAAAAGCTGAAAGGATATGAATTTTCAAAAGTTTGATTTGAATCAACGAGCACTCCTTTGTATTTGGAGCTTTCAATACGGCCGCCAATTTGATAAGTGAAATTATTTATCTTCTGCGAAAATGTTGTATAAGCTGCATACACCTGGTCTTTGAAATTGTAGTTGCTGTTGAGGCCTGCAATCGTTTCGTATTTGCTTGTGTACGGGTTATAAAAAAAGTTTTCATTATCGCTGTTGTAATTCCTGACCGCTGCCCGCAGGCCCATTTCGAGCTTTAATTTGTCTGATATAGGATTGGAATAATCCGTTTGAGCAGTAAAGGTTTTTGTATTGCCTGCACCGGTAATTTTCTGCAAAGACACAGGCGTGTTTGGTGTATTGTCAGGATTAAAATACTGAGTAGAAAATTCACTTTTATTGGTATTCTTGCTATAATAATAATTCGCATCTGCTGTAATGTTCTTGTTAGGTTTTGCAAAATTATGCTTGTAGCTGATGGTACCGCCCGTATTATTAAAGGTGAAATTTCCGTTTGTATTCCTAAAGCCGTTTTCAGTGGTCATGTAAGAAACATAGTTAGTGTCTCTCATAATATCTAAAGCATCGGTGCTGCTAAAACTGCCGCCCACAAGCACTCCTGATAAACTTATCGTATTCCTGTTATCAGGAAAATAATCAAAGCCCGCCCTGCCAAATGCGAAGTGCCCAAAGTTCTCTGGCTTATCAGTTTGAGACAGCGTGGCAGTTACACCATTGATGTGATCAACACGCGTGGTGCTATTTGTGCTTATTGATTTGCGCTGGTTATACATCGTATTTGCGAAAAAATTTATTTTGCCTTGCTTAATATTTACATCGGCGCCTACGCCAAACTTAAGGCGTGAGTCAACGTTCGCTCTTACATTTCCATTGTAACCTGCCTTCCTGTTTTTCTTCAGCACGATATTTAAGATACCCGCGCCGCCACCAGAGGCATCAAATTTTGCAGAGGGATTGGTAATAATCTCAACGCTTTCAATTTCATCTGCCGGTATTTGCTCCAGCGTTAATGTGGTTGGTCGGCCATCAATAAATATCTGAGGAGATGCATTGCGAAGGGTGACATTACCGTCAATGTCAACGTTTACTGACGGCACATTTTTCATAACATCTACGGCCGTGCCGCCGATGCTCGTGAGGCTCTTGTCCACATTAAAAACTTTGCGGTCAATGTTCATCTGGAGCAGGCTTTTATTAGCTGTTACCACTACACCTTCTAATTGTTTCGCATCGGCCACCAGCTTTATATTGCCAAGGTCTTTGTCAACCGCATTCATCATTTGGCTCATATCACCACCACCCGTTTTTAAATTAAAGGCTACTTTTTCATTATATGGTTTGTAGCCAACCGCCGTTATCAGTAATTGATAATTGGCAATGATGGGTAATTTATCAATACTAAATTCTCCCTTCTTATCGGTAAGCAGCGCCGCTATCACATAGTCACGCCGTTTTTTCGTAACTGTATCCATTTTATTTTGCGTAAGCTGAATAGAAACTGCTTCCATCGGCTTGCCGCTATTTTCATCAACTACTTTTCCATAAAAATGTCCCATGTTCATGTTTTGTCCGCCGCGGCTTCCGCCTGAGGGGTATTGAGCAAACAACGGAACTGAAATAAAAATGGCGATAATGGCCAGGTAAATGTTCTTCATTATTAATTCTATTTTAAAATTATTTGGTTGTTTTTTTAGCGATTAAAATTCAATAAATAATTCCCGCTTGATTTAAAAAAAATGCAAACCTGGGCTTTAAATTTTGACTTTTCTTTTTGATTATAGATGAATGGTAAAATCGTTAGACGATAATTTTTTTAAAAACCCTTTATGAATGAAAAAGATTTTCAGAGCTATCTAATGAGTGAGAGAACTTTTTCGTCTTTATTAAATCGGCTTACTTTTTTTTACGCTCCACCTTTTGTCATAGCACTTAACAGAGTCCTTGTAAATTGGTTTGTATTTAGAGTAATTTTTTAATTAATTTTGTTGCCGTTCAAAACGGTGGTTGTAGCTCAGTTGGTTAGAGCATCAGATTGTGATTCTGAGGGTCGCGGGTTCGACCCCCGTCATCCACCCAAAAAATTCCTGCGATTATGCGGGATTTTTTTTGCGATATACCTTCCTTACCGCGGGAAGGTCAAATTGATTCTCCTGGTTTGCCTAAATCGCTTGGAGCGGCAGTCAATAGGAAAAATTCCTTGTCTGATTTCTTTAAATTTTCCTGCGTCGCTTATCATTTTTTATCTTTGGTTCTTTATAATCATAAAATAACCATTATGCCATCATTTGACCTGGTAAGCAAAGTTGACTTACAGACGCTCGACAATGCAATAAATACTGTAGAAAAGGAGATTAAAAACCGGTTTGACTTTAAAGGAAATCATGTAGTGATTGATCTTAATAAAAAAGAATTCAAACTGAACCTGGAGGCTGAAAGTGAAATGAAGCTGAACCAGGTAATTGACGTGCTTATAAGCCGGAGCATGAAGCAGGGTCTGGCTGGTGAAGTATATGATCTTAAAAAAGAACCGTTCCAAAGTGGCAAGGTTGTAAAAAAAGAAGTTCCCGTGCGCAATGGCATTAGCCAGGAAGATGCAAAGAAAATAGTGAAGCTTATTAAAGACGGAGGATATAAAGTACAGGCGGCCATCATGGATGATATTATAAGAGTTACGGCTAAAAAGATAGATGACTTGCAGTCGGTAATACAAGCATCAAAGGCCTGGGATCTTGGGCTGGCGTTGCAATATGTAAACATGAAAAACTAACCATTTTTTCGTTTTGCTCGTTTACATAAAAACCTTAGCTTTGCACACTCAAAAAAAGCATGGCAAAATCCATGCGATAAAAAGTAAAAATTATGAAAAAAGATATTCATCCTTCAAATTACAGGTTCGTAGTTTTCCGGGATATGAGTAATGGCACCATGTTCTTAAGCCGCTCAACTGCTGCTTCTAAAGAAATGGTAGAGTGGGAAGATGGCAAAGAATACCCGGTGATAAAGCTGGAGATTTCTAATACATCACATCCATTCTATACTGGTAAAAATGTATTGGTAGATACCGCAGGCCGTATTGATAAATTCAAAAGGCGTTACGAAAAAAGAGATAAATAATTATTTTAATTCTTTGAATTTCCCCCATTATTTGGGGGATTTTTTTTATATGCCATTTCATAAAGAAGTAGTTTAGCGAATGAATATTTTATTGGATGATGTTCCTTATCGTGATCAACTATATCCATTCGCGGCTACAAGATCAATGGTGCACATACGAATAGGTATTCTTACTATTCTTGAAAAATGGCAATTAGCTTTTCCCGGTAAAATCTACCTCACCTCGCAACAATCAAAAAATAATATCTCTGGAGAAGAAGTTGTAAAAATTCCGGCGAATATACTTCCGTCTGTAAACTATTTTAATTGTCTCAAAAAAAACGCAAGCGAAGCAGGGAATACAACTGATTGTAAAATACTGGAACATCCCTGGCAAATATTTGAGCTTAACGATTGGGCCATACGGCAGGATTTTGAGTTGATGACGACAGGCCGGACATCAGAAAAAATTAGTGTTGATAACAAAGCTATTTGTCCTGAAAATATATTTGTGGAAACCGGAACCAAAATAAATTACTCAATCATCAATGCTAATGACGGCCCTGTTTATATCGGTAAAAATGCAGAAGTTTTAGAAGGCTGTCTTATTCGCGGCCCGTTTGTGCTCGGCGAAGGAAGCAGGCTCAAAATGGGTACGAAAATATATGGCGCTACGACTCTTGGCCCGCACTGCCTCGGCGGCGGCGAAATAAAAAGCTCTGTAATGATGGGATACAGTAACAAAGCCCATGACGGTTACCTTGGCGATTCTGTGATAGGGGAGTGGTGCAACCTTGGCGCAGGCACAAGTAATTCTAATTTAAAAAATACAGCCGGCATCGTTAAGGTATGGGATAAAAGTAAAAATGCCTTT
>JBBPZF010000885.1:0-10358 GCA_038199105.1 Chitinophagales bacterium
CCTGTTTATCGAGGGTATAGCTTACTCTAATTTCACCTTTCGGATGAGGCATGGAGCCAGACACTTTTTTAAGCGAGCCAAGGTTAGGATCTATTTTTATTTTAGTAAATCCCGGAGCATCCGTGTCAATACCCAACACCGTTCTAAAGAATTCAATGTTGGGGCTGGCTCCCCACGCATGGCAATCAGAACGTGCATTGGTGATATCACTTATCTCTGCCCACGTTGTAAGGCCCATCGCGAGGTTATCTTTCCATATCTGTAAACGATCCAGGTAGAGATTACCAAATCCTGTTTTGCGCAGTGCCTGGTTCACATAGTATTGAAAATAAATGGTAGCCTGCGTTAATGAAGTATCGGTAATTATTTTTTTTGCTAATGCTTTTGCTTTTGCGCCTGTAATAATGCCGGTTAATATGGCCAGTGTATTTGCGTGTTGCGAGAAATAATTTTTCTCTTTTGTGTCAGCAAATAATTGTCTTTTATTATCCCAGTATTTTCGTCCAACCGTTTCCGTAAGTGCAGCAGCCTTCTTCTTATATTCATTTGCAAATACTTTCATACCCAGGCTGTCTTCCAACCTTGCTGCAACCTGGTATGCCCAAAGCAATTGCAGATCGAGTGCAGCAGAGCTTCCGTCTGCGCCAACGGGCGGCACACCGCTTTGCCAACCTTTGCCTTCGGCCCAATCAGTAAACTCCCAGTAAGGTGCATTTTTCAGACTGCCATCTTGTTGCTGGTACTTGCTAAAAAATTGTAAGACCTGTCTTTCGCCCGGTAAAAATTGTTGCAGAAAAGAAGGATCGTTTCTGTACATATAATAATCATAGAGCATACCGATCCACCACAAAGAAAATGTAGGTATCTCCTGCGCATTCGCGGTAGGGTAACGGCTAAGTGTAACACCCTCAGCCATTCTTGAATAATCAATTTGAGTTATCGCATTACGCATCAGCCTGTCGTCACCGGTATTGTATAATGATACCATTGCCTGTATGCGTGTATCACCAACATATTGCAACTGCTCATAGTACGGGCAATCCATGTAAGTTTCCGCGGCATCAAGCCTTGCTGTGCGCCACCCGGTTGCAAATATTTTATCAAGCGTATCATTATCCACGGTAAACTTTGCTTTCAATTCATACGGGTAGCCGGTAAAAATTCCGTAGAGGTCTTCAATGATCAAAGGTTCATCGGCAGTTTTAATTTCTACCTGCAGATAGCGGTAAGTGCGCCATCCAAGCGAAGTGAAGGTGTGTTCATTTCCATCAGCGATCAACTCATCTTTTACGCCCACAAATCTTTTACCTTCTACTTCGTTACGGTTGCCTTTCGCATGTTGCGCCTTCCAGTCTTTACTATCTCCTTCATCAATGTATAACGCTTCCGCATACCCTAAAGTGGTGTGTGCTCCTTTTCCTTGATTGAATTGCAAAACAGGATAAGCATTTGTAAGTACACCATTATCCATAAGAATTTTTATATTGCTATTGGCAGGTACGGTAAAGGGTGTTGTAGTAAAGGGAAACGAGGCAGGTAAGCTAATCCCCGTAACGGTACGAACTTTTTGTAAACGCTCTGTTATTAGTTCCATCTTAGGCAAACTTCGTGGTATCAGCATCCAGCTTAAATCGGTTTGAAAGACACCTTTAGGTAGACCGCTAACTATTTGCTTTGCGTATGCCCAACCGCTATCATCATATTTTTGAGTTTGCCAGCCGGCAGGATATTGTGCATAATCAATTTTATCACCAGGGCCCGCAACGTAGTAGGTATAAATTAAGTCAGGTTGTAAAGGGCTATAACTGCTGTCAATCATAAACTTCCACGAAGTATTGGTGTTTATAATCTTTTCTTTTTCTGTGTTTCCCTGCAAAATAAAACCTGTGCGAAAAGATATCTGATGCTCCGGTTTGTAGTCGCCGTAATTCCATACAACAGAAGCTATAACGTTATCGCCTGCACGCAAATATTTCGCTATATCAACTGTCTCATAATTCCAATGAAAAATATCACCGCGGGCAGGGCCCAAAGAGACCATTTCACCATTCACATATAGCTTATACCTGTTATCTGCGGAAACATGAACTATGAAAGAATTTGGCTTGCCATCAAGGAAAAATATTTTGCGAAAATGATATATGCCATAATCTTTGGGGGATGCTCCGGGCGCAGTGATCCAATAGGCATCCCACCTCTTGGTTAAAATATCTTTCGATATGATTTGTGTATTGCCATATAAAGAACAAATGAGCATCAGCATAGAAAGGAAATTTTTTCTCATAGTCTTATATCTTTATTTATGTGAATGTAATTTGTTCTCCAAATTGTTGGCCTTAAAAGCTTTCAAATTATATATTCAAAAGCGGCAGTGCAATCATAATAATAAATTGCCAATTTGCTATAGCTTTTATACACCTGGAGATTTTATTCCTTTAAAAGGATTTTTTCTATTAAAACTTAATAAGGGCTTAAAACCCGCGCCGAAAAGTTACGTTTCATTTTCTTATCTTTCGGCTACATAAAATTTTTATGGCTGTTATTATTGACTACGAAGATAAATACATCAGCAACTTCCAGCGATTGAACCTGGAATGGCTCGAGAAGTTTAATCTCGTAGAATCGCACGATCTTGAAATCTTGCACCATCCACGGAAAAATGTAATTGACCGGGGAGGCTTTATATTCCTGCTATTGGAACACGATGCCGTGGTCGGCACTGCAGGCATTTTTAAAATGAACGATGAGGAATACGAACTTATTAAAATGGCGGTAGCACCCGAACATCGCGGCAAAAAGTTTGGCTACATGCTTTTGGAAAAATGTATTGCCAAAGCAAAAGAAGTAAGAGCTTCGAAAATAATTTTGTTTTCCAACAGCAACCTGCAAACAGCCATTCGCCTTTATGAAAAATTTAGCTTTAAACATGTCGATGTAATTGACGCGCCTTTCAAGACAGCGGATGTAAAAATGAAATTAGAATTATGAACATTCCTATCGTTCACAGATTTCTTTTAGTTTTTTTAAAGCATTAGGAAAACCATCGTCGAACATTTTTTGCCAGGAAGGATTGGTAACGATGGTAACGGTGAGGCTAGTTCCACCCCTTTGTTCCTTAAATGTATAACTCTCCAAACTACCTATCCAGCCAGTGGCAACATCACTTTCATCGGCTTCTTTACCGCCCGCAATAAGATGGCAATATGTTTCGCTCCAATGTAATCGTAAGGAGTGTATTCTTCAATTAATGCCAGCGTTCCGCGCCCGTCTTTCGAGATGAATTTATTTTTTCACCTTTTTCCCATTTGCCTTCATAGTACGAATCCGGCCAACTTGCATTAGTCCATTCTTTATAAGTATCTGGGTCTATCATTGTTTCCCAAACTTTTTGCCTTGGTGTATAATGTGTATTTCGTATAGAAGCTCTTTCATGATACAATAATTTTATTTGTGATTTGATATTGTAAAATTCGTTTGTTTAATTGTGATTGAAAGGGTGCAATACAGACTTTGAAGCGGTTGTTTGCGAAAGTTTTCAGCAAAAGAATTTTTGAAAGCATGTTTTAAAGTATCCGAAAATCCATGTAATTGTCTCTGTAAAAAAATTCGCCTTAACCAAAACCAAAACTATGCTTTTCAAAAAACACCTGCTCATTGTATGGCTTCTATTCGCTTCGATAAATATTTGCAATGCCCAAATTGAAGTAGCACATGTTACTTCCAAAAACTTTACCTCCACGGGCTTTGGTGGCTTCCTGAATTTTGCAATACCCGTTGCCGAAACCACCTATATAACATTGGAAGGGGACCTTCAATATTTCAAAAATAAATATGACGAGGAACTCGTTTTAGTTCCAGTTTTGGCCGCTACCGCTATACGTTAAATCAAACAGGTTCCGGATTTTATGTGGAGCCTTTTGCAGGTTATACTTTTGGCGCCTCTACTGTAAGTACTTATGATGATAATGGCGGCTATACAGGCGGAGAAGAAAAAGTTCAAGGGCCAACAGCAGGAATAGGTGCCGGATATCTTATTGACCTGGGGAATATTCCATTCAATTTCGGGCTTCGGTATCAACATAACTTTGGCAATTACGCCACCAATGTTTTTTCGTTTAGAATATCACATACGTTTCATATTGGCAGAAGATCAGATGACTAAAGGCCTGCAAAAAATAAAAAACCCATTTCAATTTCATGAGATGGGTTATGCAAAATTTTCTTTAAAATCTTTAGAAAGTATAAGCCAAGCGCAACTGCCCTGAACCAATCGACTTTCCACCGTATGCTAAACTTGAATTCGTTTGGCCAATGTTTATATATTTAACAGAGGCATCGAAATTTTTGCAGAAGTAGTAACCTACACTCGGGGCAAAGGTGAATGAACCGCCACCATTCTTTGTTGTAGAAAAAGTGTAACCTGCTTCGCCGTGCCCATAAAATTTATCAGAGAAAAAATACTTAATACCAGCTAATACAGGTATGAAGTTAGTGTTCCCTTCTGGAACGGTTACTGTACCTACCTGAACAGTTTTATAAGAATAGTTTTCGTAACCCCCGCTTACCGTTCCAAAAAGTTTGTCAGCAAACGGAATGTCAATTTGCAAATCCGCACCATAGGCAATTTTGTAACCCGATGTAACGGGAACACCAAGATTTGCTCCAATGCTGACTAAAGGTTTTTTACTGTAGGAAGTAGAAATAGTTTCACTTTGTGCTTTTACTAAAGATGCTGTACTCATAATCACAGCCATCATAAGAATAATTTTTTTCATTTTATCTGAGTTTGATTAAAAAATAAACTTGGAGTAAACTGCTCTGTTAGCAGGAGCGTGTTACCACAAATTTGTAAATGCAAAGGTTAGCCATTAAAGTAATCTGTAGAAATTCTGAAGCTTACTATCACATTTCTTTAACAAGATGTATCTAACTGATAATATTCGTAGACATTTCTATGGCAATGATCAAAGAGGTTTCACTTTTTATTCAGTTTTCCATTGAAAAAATCAATGGTACGTTGCCAGGCAAGCTGAGCGGCGGCTTTATCATAGCGTGGTGTAGTATCATTGTGAAAACCATGGTTTACGCCGGGATACACGTACGCAGTGTATGCTTTACCATTAGCTTTTAATTCAGCTTCATAAGCTGCCGCACCGGCGGTAATGCGGGTGTCGAGTTCTGCATAGTGCAACAAGAGCGGCGCCTGTATTTTAGGCACGTCTTCTTTTTCAGGCTGGCTTCCATAAAATGGTACCGATGCTGACAGGCCCGGAATGCGCACTGCCAGCATATTGGCTATCCAGCCGCCAAAGCAAAAACCTACCACACCTACCCTGCCATTACAATCTTTGTGATTTTTGAGATAATCGTATGCAGTTATGAAATCTTCAAGCATTGAATTCTTGTCGAGTTTACTTTGCATTTCACGGCCGGCATCATCGGTACCCGGATAGCCGCCAAGGGGAGTTAATGCATCGGACGCAATGGAAATAAATCCCGCCACAGCAGCCCTTCGTGCCACATCTTCAATGTATGGATTTAAGCCCCGGTTTTCATGTACTACTACAATGCCGCCTAATTTTTCTTTCGCATCCGCGGGCATGGACAAAAGAGCTTTAATATTTCCGCCACCTTTTGGCGAACTATAATTGATGTATTCAGATGTTATACGTGGATCATCTGTTTTCATCTGCAGTGTGCCTTTGTAGTCAGGCATAAGAAAACCCATCAAAGACGTTACAGTAAGCCCGCCCACGGCATACACAGAAAGCTTTTGCATAAAGTCACCCCTGTTGAGGCGATTGTGCGCATAGTCGTCATAGAGATCAAACACTTCCTGTTTGATGTCTTCTTTTTTAATGTTGCTCATCATAGTAATCGTTTACTTAGAATCAAGAAATTATCGGGCCACTTTCAGCTACCATCCCCGCACAATAAAATATACTGACCTATATATTGCGCAGTCGCGAAGTCTAAAACTAACCAGAGATGGCTGGAAAAAAATCGTGATATTGTATGGTTTAAAAGGTATTAATTCCATGCAAAGCAAAATAGCTTTGCCATAATGAAAAATCAAAAAAAGAAGGATAATTTTCTCGCGATTTCGACTGCTAATTTTCACGGCATTTGCGATGAATTAGCCGCAAAAGATCAAGACCTGCAAGCTGTGATATTGGCGCATGGTTATCCGCATTTATGGACGCGGCCCAATAAGTTTGAAACTTTGGTGCATGTAATATTAGAACAACAGGTATCCCTTGCATCAGCACTGGCTGCATTAAAAAAGTTAGCTGAAAAAACAGGTGGAATCACGCCTCAGTCTATACTTGCATTGAATGATGAAGAACTGCGTGCCTGTTATGTAAGCCGCCAGAAAACTGGCTATATAAGAGAACTGGCAAATGCTTTGCACAACGAAACGATCATTCTTGAAATGCTGAAAGAGTTGTCCAATGATGAGATAAGAGTCAAGCTTACAAAGCTAAAAGGTATTGGCAACTGGACGACAGATGTATACCTGATGTTTGTATTGCAACGTGCAGATATCTTTCCAATCGGAGACCTTGCTGCGGTGAATGCATTAAAACGCATAAAGAGATTGGCAAAAGAAACATCCCGCGAAGCCTTGATGAAAATAACAGCAAAATGGAAACCATATAGAACAGTGGCAACCTTTATATTGTGGCATTATTATCTTTCAACTGTTAGAAAGAAAATGTAGCAGAAAGAAGCTGAGTAAAAGAAGTGCCTTGGGTTTGCATAATAGAAAAGCGACTGATTTTTTATGTTCATCAACCCGGAGCTTGCCTGCAAAGCGCCATCTCATTTTTCTACTGACCTTCGTTTTATAAATACAAAAAGAATGAGTGATATAAAAGTAATGATCACCGGCGCTACGGGCATGGTCGGCGAAGGCGTATTGTTTGAGTGTTTGCAAAACCCAACCGTGAGTGAAGTGCTCATAATCAACCGCCGCCATTACGAGCTGCAGCATCCCAAACTAAAAGAACTCATCGTTCCTGACTTTTTTCAGCTTGAACAGTTTACGCATAGCCTAACCCGTTATGGTGCCTGTTTTTTCTGCGCTGGTGTGAGCTCGGTAGGCATGAAGGAAGACAAATATACCTGCTTAACGTATGATACTACACTGGCATTTGCACGGGCGCTGGCGGCAATGAAGAGCGACATTGTTTTCACCTATGTATCGGGTGCCCAAACAGATAGCAGTGAAAAAGGCAAGATGATGTGGGCACCTGTAAAAGGCAAAACAGAAAACGATTTGGCGAAGCTGCCTTTTAGAGCGGAATTCAATTTCAGCCCAGGCGCTATGCAGCCTTTTCATGGTCAGAAAAACTGGAAGCCGCTTTTTAAATTTCTCGTGAAGGTCCTTAAAACGTTTGCTCCCAAAAGTGTGCTGAGCATGCACGAAGTAGGGCAGGCAATGATCAATTGCGTAACGATGGGCTATGCAAAGAATGTTTTACGGCAGATTATCTTCAAACGCTTTTACGATCAAAATATTATTTAAGGATGAATTTGTATATGGGAAAATGCGGGGATGATGACTTTATTTATATGCGCCTGATAGTTGATAATGATAGCCGAAAAGAAAATGCCGCAGGTATAATGCGGCATTGAAATTATGATCCACAAAAAATAATCTAATTGCTCAAGTAATTATTTCTGTATGAAACAGTCTTCAACAGTTATAAAATCAATGCAACTTTATTGACCTACCCTGTTACCGAGTTCTTTTGCTAACGATAACCTACATTTATAGAAGGATGATAATGTATAAAAAGCAGAACCAACCTCCTCAGAATATTTAATAGGCGAAGAAAAAAAAGCAGCCTGGAAATACAGGCGAACTTATAGGAAAAGCGATCCGGTATGGATAGATATAATTACCAATTATTGTTTGTAGCACTTTCTATCTTTTATTCTTCAAGCAATCGCAAAGCTTCTGTATTTCCCTGCTGGGCAGCTAAATCCTTTACAGATAAGCCTCTCGTATCGAGTATCGTTTTATCTGCGCCGTGCGAAATCAATAATTTTAATACTTCATTACGGCCAAACATAGCAGCGAACATAAGCGCTGTTCCACCATTGCCGTGCTGAATGTTCAAATCAGCGCCGTATTCTATTAGCAGCTTTGCAATATCAACATATCCTTTAAATGCAACTCCCATTAATGCCGTATTTCCGCCATTGTCCGAAAGGTTTACATCGGCGTTAGCTTCCAGTAAAAGTTTGGCCGATTTGTACTGATTATTGTAGCAGGCAATTATTAGCGGTGTATATCCTTTTTCATCTTTTGCATTCACATTTGCATCTTTGGCAATAAGCTCCTGCAGTACCGGTATCTCACCGAGACGTGCTGCATGAATAATTACGGGGTCAAGATTTTCTACCATCTTTTAATCATTTTTTTTATTTTATAAACGCAATTTAAAATTAGTTGAATTTAGAATTTATAAGAGATGAATCTTCAAAGGAGCAAAATTATTTTGCCCGTTTATAGGTATATTGCCCTATGGATATCGCCATAGTTATATCAGCGTAAATGGAATTGCGTGATATTAATTGATATGAAAAACAAAACATTTCCGTTTCAGTGAAATAAATAAACTGATACCCGGCATCACCGAAAAAACGCTAAGCCTTCAATTAAAATACCTGGAAAATAAAGGCTTGATAAATAAAGAAATTACGAAACGCAAAGCTCCATCCGTGGTTAAATACTCTCTTACAGACTTTGGCAGAACTCTTATCCGGCCATAGATGCATTAGCAGAATGGGGTGAAAGTGTGGGTAGTAAAAATGGTGAGCTGGTAGCTATGTAATAGCTGCGGTACTGGTTTTCGTACGAGATGGCTTTAACGTTCAAAAAAATCATATTAATGGAAACAAAACCAATAGTAAGCTGCATTACCATCTACCCAATAAAATCACTGGATGGAATCAGCCTGCAAAAAGGCATGATAACAGATGGCGGCTGCCTCTTGCATGACAGGGAATATGCCATCGCTGATCGCAATGGAAAATTTATAAATGGAAAAGCAAATCCGCTTGTGCATTCCTTGCGCTCTGCAATTGATTTTGAAAGAGAGATGATTTCATTTCGCCACCATGATGAAGCAACATGGGATCATTTTGACTTACAAAATGAAAAGACCGAGATAAATATTTACCTAAGTAATTTTTTTAAAACACCTGCAAGGCTTATTCAAAATAAGACCGGGCGTTTCCTTGATATTCCGGACGTTAGTGGTATTACTATTGTTTCCACCGCGAGTTTACAAAGTGTTTCAGCTTGGTTTGATATTCCTGACCTGGAAGAAACAAGAAAGCGTTTCCGGGCAACCATAGAAATAACAGGCGCAGTGCCTTTTTGGGAAGACCATCTCTTTTCAAAAGAAGGAACTTCCATTGAATTTACCATTGGCGAAGTAACCTTATTTGGCATGAGCCCGCGGGCACGATGCGTGGTGCCCACCCGTAATCCTGAGTCGGGTGAAGTACTTCATGCATTCCCAAAAACTTTTGCAAAGCATCGTGCTGACTCTTTACCTACCTGGTCTAAATTAGATGAATACGATCATTATTATTATTTAACGGTAGATTGTTATATTCCTGCGAGTGAAGTTGGAAAATGGATTTATGTTGGGGATGAGGTGAGAGTTGTTGGTGAGAGGATTTTGACGTAGGATTCTTTTGAGCCTGCCTAATAAATTTCATTTAACTACTATTGTATATTTACGCAGTAAAAATTATTACATTACCCGATATATAGCATAAGGAAATGGACGGTGAATCATTGAACATATTAGACGATAATTTGAATAAGCTAAAAGGACTTTTCCCCGATGTATTTACGGAAGATAAAATTGATTGGGAAAAATTAAAAGCCACTTTTAGTGATTCTATTAATTTTAATAATGAACGATATGTTTTGAACTGGGCAGGCAAAGCTGATGCTTTTAAATGTTTGCAAATATCTACGACCGCAACACTGATACCGCAGCCGGAAGAATCCATAAATTTTGAAACTTCACAAAATGTTTTTATTGAAGGTGAGAATCTTGAAGTGCTGAAAGTTTTACAGAAAAGTTATTATGGAAAAGTAAAATGCATCATTATTGACCCGCCATACAATACAGGCAGCGATAGTTTTATTTACCCCGACAGCTTTAAAGAAAACAAGGCTGATTATGAAAAACGCATTGGTGAAAAAGATGAAGAAGGGTTTTTAATGAAGGAAGGGTTTTTTAGAAAGAACAGTAAAGACAGTGGGCACTTTCATAGCAACTGGTTAAGCATGATGTATCCACGTTTGTTCTTAGCAAAAAATTTATTGA
>JBBPZF010000886.1:0-4225 GCA_038199105.1 Chitinophagales bacterium
GCCAGGAACAATAATGCAAAACCGTAGTAATGTATGTGATATCTTACCCACGCCGGCTTTTGCTGCAGGCTCCCCGCTTCTGCGGGTACATCTTTGGGCTTTTCTTTAATCGTTTTGCCAGTGCTTTTCTTAATCAAATAGAGGCAAGCCACAAAAGCAACAGTGCACACTAACATGGAAAATAAAAGAAGATAACTGGTGTAATGCATTTGGAATTTTTTTTAAATACTTTCTAAAGATATGTATCGTCATGGCACTTCTAATACAATTCAATTAAGTCTATTCAACCAATAAACAATTTCTTTCCTGCTCAATTTTGATGCCTGTTAATCGAAATTAATGTTCTGAAAATTTTACCTTTTGACTACAAATAATGAAGATAATAAAAGGCAGCATCATAAATTGAAGAACCGGGGACAAACCCACATTTACAAAAGGAAGAAGAGGCATGCTCTCAGTATACGCCCAGTTTCCTAAAGACGTATGCCGGATTTCTGCAAGTATAGCTCCAATGCCTCCAGCTATTATTAATGATGTTGTACGTAAAGGCGTCATATTTTTTATCCAAAAGGGTTTATCATAAATAAACGCAAAGCCAAAATACAATAGTAATGTCATAATTGCATCCGCTACCGAAGCCAGGGCACAGAAAAGAATATTCTCTATATTGAATACCATTCCTCCGAACAAGGGCATTTGAGCCACTTCCCAAATAAAATTCAGCAGCAAAGCCCACACAATAATAATAACAGATAACTTTTTAAAGGCCGGCTTATCAAATGATTTATTTTTCAAAATAAAATAAAACAGAAAGACAAGTATCAAGGCAATACCAGGCAGCAGGATTATAGCGAGGGGAAAATTTTGCATAAGCAGTAAAAAGGTTTTTCATATTGATATTTTAAAAATAGTTACTTCAACTTAAATACCAGATAATATAGTATTACCAAAAACAGAAAAGTAATTACACCTTTTCAATTACCGTTTTTAATTTCTCACTCACTTCATTGGCAATGGATAGCAAGTTATCATTTTGGACAGACCCGATTGATGCCAATGGGTTGATAGCAGAAACTTCCACTTCCCCATTCTCATGCTCCTGCACTACAATATTACAAGGCAGCATGATACCTATCTTATCTTCCAGTTGAATAGCTTTATGTGCCAATGCAGGATTGCAGGCCCCCAATATTTTATAATTCCGAAAGTCAATACCTAATTTTTCTTTGAACTTTTGCTGTAAATCAATTTCTGTAATAATTCCAAATCCTTCTTTCTTTAATTCATCTGTTATTTTACTAATTGTATCATGAAAATTAGCATTTACTTTTTTGCTGATATTGTAATTCATAATCTTAATTTTTTTGTGTGTGAGTACATTTTATTTATCTATGGATGCACTACAGACCATCCTTGCGCCTGTCGTATAATGATTTCCCCGTTACCTGTCGGCACAAATGAAATGAAGTCCCATAGTTCATCTTTATTAATGTTTCTCTCTTTTATTGTATTGAGGCATTCGGCTAACAGCACGCCTTTCTTTTGCAAAGCTGTAAGTAAAGTATCGTAGTGGTTTACCTTTTTAAAAACCTCCACGCCATCTCCAAATGCCACGAGTTCTACTTGCAGCTTGCCTTTAAGCCTCGGGTCTTCTAAGGCATTTTTTATATTTCGGAGTATGCCCTTTATTTTATGGGCACTACTGTCATCAATAAAATAAACAGCTTTATAAGATTTTGCTTCGGCAACAGCTCCATGGAAATCTTTGGGATTGCTTTGGCTGAAAGATTTTACACCGACCAGTAAAATTGCAGCAAGTAGGATTGTTTTAATTTGCATTGTTCAACGTTTTAGCTTGTAATAAAATTATTCTTCTTTTTGAAAGTCTTTGACGGCTTCACCCAAATTAAAAACATTAACTGTGCCACCTAATTTCGCATGTATCAATGAACTGGCAGCAGCGCTGCGATAACCACCTGCACAATGCACTACTATTGGTTTATCAGTTGGTATTTCATCCGTTCTGCCACGCAACTCTGCCAATGGTATAGAAAGGCTGTTTAGGAAAATTTTCCCCTCTTCAACTTCAGTTTTATTCCTCACGTCAACTATCGTATAATCGGACGTTTGATTTTTGAATAGGTCAACATCAAGTTCGGCTTCCTTCACATCACCATCGTTTACAACCAGTGCTTCAGCAACAGCGGTTTCGTAACCGATTGCAGCTACTCTTAACAGCACCCGTTGCAATTGTTCTTCATCTTTTGCAGCTATGTAAAATTGCTCGTCCGGCTTAATGATGCTTCCTAACCAGGTTTCAAATTTTCCATCTTCCTGTATGTTCACCGAGTGAGGCAAATGACCTTCTTTAAAATTTCCTTCTTTACGCACATCCACTACCCATAACTCTTTATTAAGGTTTGAGACTGCTGCACTCTTTTTTACTCTTGCAATATTTTCTACCATGTGCGCCGCACCCTTTTTATTCAGCTCCACGTCGTATGTAAAATAAGCCGGAACGAACGGCTGGTCTGCCAAAAGGTTGTTTACAAATTCTTCTTCATCTGCTTCCTGCAAACTCCAGTTGGTTTGTTTTTCCTTTCCTATTGTGCTGGTGCTTTCCTTGCTTAAGTTTTTACCGCACAATGTACCTGCACCATGCGCCGGGTAAACAAGGGTTTCATCTTCTAACACCATTAACTTATCACGTAATGAATGATACATCTGGTGCGCCAGTTTATTAGCTGCTTCTTTCACATCTCCATTGCCCGGTCTCAAATCAGGTCTGCCGCAGTCACCAATAAAAAGTGTATCGCCGGTAAAGACTGCTTTTTGCTTGCCATCGTGTTCCAACACAATGCTGATGCTATCGGGCGAATGACCCGGTGTGTTGAGTGCAAACAATTTTATTTTACCGAACGAAATAATGTCACCATCATCAAGGGCTTTATGTGGATATTGAGCATCAACCAGTTTACTTGCATAAATGATTGCGCCGGTTGTCTGATGTACTTCCAGGTGGCTGCTTACAAAATCAGCATGTGGATGCGTTTCAATTACCCCGATGATTGTTGCCTCTTTCTCTTTTGCAAAATCAAGATAGGGTTGCACATTTCGTGCAGGGTCTATCAAAACGATTTGTTGTTCGCATTCACTTACAACAGCATAACTATAATGCGAAAGGTTTTTATCTTCAAATTGTTTTATTTCCATGCTATAAATTTTTATAATGCAAATGTCGTTCTACATCCTTACATGTTCAGTGACAGATGTCACACAGTTACGGTCTGAAATTTGCTCGTATTTTGTAAATGAAAATATTATGACCTTAGAAAAAAATATGGGAACTGTTGACCGCATTGTTCGTCCTACTTTAGCTGCAGGCATCATTGCCGCCTATGCAACAGGAAAGTTAAAAGGAAAAGCTGCGATAGGGCTGCTGACATTATCGGGTATTTTTATAGCCACCAGTTCTGTTGGCTGGTGCCCTGCGTATGCAGCAACGGGTATCGATACAATAGTTGAAGAATAGATTTTCTGAACATCATTTGTTCTTTATGCCACATCGTTGTGCACTCACTTGTACTTTAAATTTTTATGTCAGCAGTGATTTCATAAAACAAATGGGCTTCCTTTTGCAGGATGCCTTTTAGCAGGTTTAATATTTATTGAAGTGATTTACGATAGGCAGGTGTGACATAGTCTTCAGTCCCAGGAATGTTCTTACTAATGCGGCAACCTTTCCCTGGAATAACCATAGACCCAAGTGCCTGCTATTGCGCTAAGTAAAGCAACAACTACTACCAATGCACCTGTACCAATTTGTGCAAACATAGGACCCGGGCAAGCTCCTGTAAGTGCCCATCCAAAACCAAAAAGCAGTCCACCATAAATTTGTCCTTTGTTGAATTCCTTTTGTGGCAGTTCAATCTTTTCCTCGCTTAATGTTTTGATGTTGAACCTTTTTATGAGTTGGATAGAAATGAGACCTGTAATCACTGCCGAACCAATCACACCATACATGTGGAAGCTTTGTAAGCGAAACATTTCCTGTATGCGAAACCATGAGATAACTTCTGACTTCACTAATATTATTCCGAATACAATTCCCACTATTAAATATTTCAAATAGGGTAACACGGTCTCTTTCCCTGGTTGTTTTTCAGCATATATTTCATCTAAGGAACGAACTTCAAAATCTGTATTAATTTCTTTGGTTCTTAAA
>JBBPZF010000887.1:0-9025 GCA_038199105.1 Chitinophagales bacterium
GACGATGTATTTGGATTACTGAAAAACAACACGTCTTTCATAACACCTTTTACATTTGCTTTCACTCTCAGGAGACTTCCCATACAAACCGGGTCTGGCAAGGCTTTGTAAGAGGTTGCATCTTCTGTCCAATGCTGCCCCATGTCTTTTGTGATGGCAATACTCCTGAAACTTCCACGGTTGTCACGCATATTCAGCATTAATGTTCCCGGCGTTGTCTCCACCACGGTGCTTTCTGTCGTGTTTGATTTTGCCCCAGCTCCTCTTTTCCATGTGGCTCCATGATCATCGCTGTAGATAATCGTAGAATGCGGAATATTTTTTTCATCCCAATATTGTGCGGGGAAAACAATTTTTCCATCCTGCATGGCTATTCCATTTCCCGGCCCCTGGAAAAATATTTTCCAGGCGGGATCTTTTACCTGTGACGTAATGTTTATAGGAGCTGTCCATGTAAGGCCGTCATTGCTGCTGCTTGCCAACATAAATTGTCCTGTAGAGTCGGGCGATAGGCCACCAATGGAGCCTGCGATGGAATGATTGCCTTTGCTCCACAACGCAGCTACCCATATTTTCTTTGTAACAGGGTCGAATAAAATAGAAGGATCTCCTATGCCATTATTTGCCTGCGGCGTACCCATATCCATCATCACTTTCATCGGTTGCCATGTTTGTCCGCCATCCGTGCTGCGGTTCATGCCTACATCTATATTTTCAGGAAGGTCTTTTGCATTATTATAGCGAACGTCATACACCGCGATCAGTGTTCCTTTATCCGTAACCGTTATACCCGGAATCCGGTAAGTATTTACTGCGTCGTCCCCGGCTTTTCTTAAAGCGATCCCTATGCGTTTATTATAGCCTGCATTCTCTTCAGTAATGGAGGCAGTTTTATTATCAGCATCCGTTAAGCCTGTGCAATGCAATTCAATCTTGTTATTCATGTTTGCGGCATCTTTAAGCTTTGCACTAAGCCAGATATAATGCAGGCCGGGGTGCAGTTTGATGGCAGCCGGAATAGTAAAGTTTGTTTGAGAAGGATTTATTTTTGCGATCAAATTAGTTGTATCAAACAGGGGTTCTGTATTGGTAAAATAAACCTGTAATTCGTCAATATCATTCACTGCACTTTGGTTAAGCGTGCAACTTATTTTTTGATAATTTTTTTCTGATATGTCTTCGGGAATATAAATCCTGATGCGCAACAGCGGATTAGCCGATACTCTTTTTAACACAGGATTTACGGAGGCTTTGGACGTGATCTGTATTGCATCAGCACTTGCTCCCTGCGTAATTTTTTTTGTGCATGAAAGGGAAATCATCAACATAAATGTTATCCATGTTCCGCAAGTAATTATTTTTTGTTTCATATTTGTCGGCTTCTTATTAATATTTTATTTTATCTGAATCATCAAAAATTCTAACCACCAAAACCACCTACCCAAATTTTTATATACAACTGGACAATCATTTTTTAACCTTAATAGAATAAATACATCTGCGGTTTATTTACCTTATTACATTATTAAACTGCTTTCTCAACGATAAATACTATTAGTCGATATATTCATTTTTACTTTATTGTTAGAATTAGGTAATAAGGTCGAAATCTTCATTCGAATTTTTTTCTACTAAGGTGAAAACATCACAATGAATTACATTTTGATTTTAAAATTTTATGCCGCAACATAATTATCAACTTTTGGCCTTAGAAAAATAAGTTGAACGAGCACGGCCAATAACACTACTCCCCCAAGCATCGCGAAATCCTTTCCCAGGCTCCCTGCATCAGAAGACCTACCCAACAGATCCGTACTGTAGGCCCCGAAGAAAACCCCAACCATATTCATGATGCCATAAGCGGTCGCTCTTTGCTTCGCAGAAACGAACTGGCAAAGTATCGGCATGTTGTTGGCATCGAACATGCCATAGCCTACACCAAAACAAACAGCGGCTCCTATTACATTTAAAAGCGAATGCCCAAAACCCAGCAACAGCAAGGATGGAATGGTTAATGACAAACCGATAGCGCTCGTATATATTCTGCCGCGAATATTTTTCTGCACCCATTTATCTGATAGAATGCCACCGAAGATTACTCCCAAAAATGAAGACGCTGCAATGGTAATAGTGGATAAAGGCCCGGCCTGCGCCATTGGTATTTTCAAATTTTCTGCAAAGAGAGTTGGAAGCCAGTTCTTGGTAGCCCAGCCCGGCAAACTTGGAATCGCAAAATAGAAAAGTATAATCCAGAATGAAATGTTTGTAAATAGTAAGGCCAGGGATTTTAAAACAGAGGTGTTTTTTTGAACTAACATTTTATCTGTGGCCACGGTTTCATTTTTATCTTTTTTTTCTCTCAGGAAAAAAATTAAAATCAACGAATAGCCAATGCCAATAATTCCAAACCAATGAAACGTGGTGTGCCATGAAAATGCTGCCGCGATAGTTGCGCCAAAACCACCGAGTGCCTGGCCAACGTACAAGCCGGTCATGTGTATGCCAATTGCAAGTGACCTTGTTTTTTCCTGGTGAAAATCTGCTATCAATGATAAGCCGGCGGGAATGTATAATGCCTCACTTATTCCCATGATTGCCCTAAGCCAATAAACCTCGTGAAACGTAGTGGCATAGCCCATTCCATAAGTAACACCGCTCCACACAAACAAGCTCCCGACGATAAGCCATTTCCTGTTGAACTTGTCTGCGATAATTCCAGAGACCGGGCTCATAAATCCATACACCCACAAAAATATTCCCATCAGGTAGCCGAAGTTAGTAGCCGATTGTAACTCGTGAATATCTATTTGCATGGAAGGCCGCATGGTAGAGAGCATTTGCCTGTCCATATAATTAAGCAAGGCAACTACCCAAAGCAGTGCAACTAATATCCATTTATAATTTTTGTTTTCTTTCATGATTGAATTTTACCACTAAGACACAAAGGCACTAAGATGCACAAAGAAAAATTTCCGGCTCATTTCTTATCGCTGATAGTTCCGTGATTACCTTCATTTCTAATTATGATATTGGGTGTTCTTACACCGGGTTTTATTTCTCCATTAGAAATCACAATATCATTTCCCCATTTTACACCAGTGGTTGTAACCTGTGCCGGGTAAGGGTATTCACCAACTTTTTTCCATTTATTACTGATAGTATTGTAAAGCAACAGGCTTCTATCAAATCCTTTGTGATTTATAATCAAATCATTTTTTGCTCGTGTTAGCTTATTTCTTTCTTCATCCGTTTTTGCTTTGGCGATTTGCGAAATGTAGACTTCAATCTGGTGAAATACTTTTCCATTATCACCACCAATAATTAAAATTTCATTTTCATTCAAAGCCACTCCCGCTGCAGCAGATAAGTTTGTTGTATTTTTTCCGTCGGAAATATCGGCGCATTTTTTCCATTCATTTTTTATTAGATCAAATGCATAGGTGGTATTGTGCAACCCGCTGATACCGGAGGCGGTTTTTGATCTTCCTCCAATGATATAAATTTTTTCCCTTGCAGCATCTTTCTGTGCGATCGCCGTAGCATTGGCTAAGGCTATTGGCAAACCAGGCAGCTTTATCCATTGCGGATTTACATCATTCAAATCAAGGCTAAAAAAGCTATTGGAAGAATTGTGAACTTCATCACCTCCGGCAGCGTACACCACATTTCCCATATTCGTGGCGGATACATTAGTAAGCGCCAAAGGGAGGTTAGGCAACGGTTTTATATCAACACGATTTTTTACCGTATTCCATTGCAGCAAATAACATTTATTAGAAATACCGTTCCCGTTTTCCCCGCCAATATAAATAACCCCTTCATCGGTTGAGGCGACTCCGCAATAGGCAACAGGCTCGGGTAAGGCGTCTTTTACATTGCTGTTCCAAATAAATTTGCTTCCTTCTTTTTGAAGAATATAAATTTGATTCGAATAAAATTTCTTCCCGCCTTCCCACGGCATACCATTGGGAAAATTCGCTCCACCGGCAACTATTAAAACATTATTATTTATACCATTGATAGCGCCGGCAAAACCCATAGATTTTACTTGTCCGTCCCCCGCAGGCAAAACCCCTGCTATCTTCCATTGAAAAGCGCAAACGTTTTTTTGTTGCGCATCAGCAGCACTTATATAAACCATAGTTAGAAATATGAAATAAAATATTCGTTTCATTAGTATTTATAAAGCTTTAACTGCCGATAATATGGCCGAAGAAAAGCTACCAAAATTTATTTGCTCCGTATCCTTTTTAAACAACTGAAATTGCTCTATAGTCATATTTTTTACCGGCAGGCGAAATTCACCACAGTCTAATCCAATCATTTTCATATACGCTTTTCCTGTTGCAATGCCGCCATATTTTCCCAGCAATGAAATCATATCAATAGATTGTTGCTGCAATGCCTGCGCTTTTTGGAGTTCATTATTATTAAAGCTTTCTATAAGTTCATTGTATAACGGTGCCGCATAGTTGAAGGTACTTCCAACGGCTCCTTTAGCGCCAACAGCCAGGGCTGAAAGCATGTTTTCATCTCTTCCCCAGAGCATGTCATATTTCCCGTTCTTAAAATTGAGGCAGGAAAGAAAATCCATAAAATCTTCGTGGGTATATTTAATCCCCGCGAAATTGGAAATCTTTCCGTCTATACTTTTCAGCAGGTTTATCATGGGGAAATTACCACCTGTTAATACCGGGATATGATAATAATAAAAAGGCATATCAGGAACGGCATCAGCTATCAGCTTACAGCAATCAGCTAATGCAACTACATCGGCAGGTTTAAAATAAGAGGGGGACGTAAAAGAAACTGCGTGTATGCCTTGCCGTTGTGCATGCCTGGCAAGTTCGATACAATCTGCAATACAAGTGCCTCCAACGAGTAGCATCACTTTAAAATCAGGGTCATTTGTAGTACAATCAGCCCAGGCAGTTGTAATAGTTTTCTTCTCATGCATAGTAAGTGATACGCCTTCGCCGGTAGAACCGCAAATGAAAGCGCCGGTAACACCATTAGCTTTCAGCATTTCATAGTACCGGCGTATTAGCGATGCATTCAGTGAACCGTCTTTTTTTAAAGGGGTAAAAGGCGCTGCAATTAAACCTTGTAAATGTTGAATATCCATTTTGAAATGAGTTAAAGTTTTTAAATTTTCTTTCTATATTTTTTTACACCGATATCTTAGAAGCAGTTAAAATTTAGTTTAAGTCGGTCTCCCACGTCACGTCTTTGCGAGCCGCCAGAATAATGTAACAATTCTAATAGAACTTGCGGCGGCGTGGCAATCTCCTTGGAATAGGTAGCATTACTATACCAAGGAGATTGCCACAAAGTTTTCTGAAACCTCTTTTCAAATAAGAACTCTCTGCCAGAAAACTTTTCGCAAAGACGTCTCGATTTGTATTTGTCTTTGCGGGATCTCTCCAGTTACCTTCCTATCGACCAAATAAAAAACTCATTTTTTAAACCGCATATTATGATTAACGCAACCCCAAAACAAGCAACGCCACCAGGACAGGAATATCCCGGTTTTACATTACCTGTTTGTTATGAGACATCGTTATAGATAACCGGGATTTTGCACTAAGGCACTATTATCGGTAAGTGCTCCACGGCTGATCGGCCATAATAATCTAAATGCGTCTGTTGGAGATACGGTGGTGTGCTCATAAACATATTGGTCACCAAATCTCCTGAGATCGTACCACCTTTTCCCTTCAAAAATAAATTCTTTGTAACGTTCTTCTAATATGGCTTCGTTAGGATCTGCATCAATTGTCATATTAGGGTAACCCTGTACGTTAGCATCATAATTTGCACCATAAGCCCTTGCCCTCACGAGGTTTATTTCCGTGGATGGGTCTTCACCCAATATCACTTTAGCTTCCGCTAATAATAAAAGTAAATCTGCATAACGGTAAATAGGAAAATCATTTGTATAAGCCCGGCTGCCCGCATTTTGCTCGCCCTGATATTTACTTAAAAACGCCCCGGCAATTACGTAATTTCCCGCAACCTTATCATAAGCAGGCTGAATAGTTGCCCACTTCCTGCTGTCAGTATTATCGAATCTTCTAAAAGTTGCGATTTCTATCGGAGCTCTTAAAAGGCCGTCCCAATTGTCAGTTGATGGATTGAATTGCCTGTTGGCAACTGAGTCATAAAAGTTAGCGATCAAACCTGATTGGGGAAGAAACGTTCCGGCAATTGGCAGAGAAGTTTCATTAAGGCCATTTCGTATCGCAAATATAATTTCAGCATTGCCTTTATTATTTGATGCAAACACATTAGCAAACGAAGGCAATAATTGTAATGAAGGGGCGTTGGCCTGGATGTCCGTTAGTGCTGTTTTTGCTATTGTTGCATCGGCAGCGCCGCCACTGCGATGGGCTGTCCATAAATATACATTAGCCTTCAGCATTAATGTTGCAGATTTAGACCAAAAGCCTTTGGCTTGCCTGAAAGAGTAATCGCTGCCAAAGCTATTTTCTGAAGCAGCAACGTCCTCCTTTATAAACTTCAGTACGTCTGCTGCGGGTGATGCAGCCTTTGCGAGATTGGCAATATCAATAGAAGTGGTTGGCTCCGTTTGAATAATAACATCGCCCCATGAACGCACTAATTGAAAATAATAAAAGGCCCGCATGCCATAAGCAATACCGAGATAGTAATTTTTATCATTTGCTGAAACAACATTTGTTGAATTGAGTTTACTGATCAATAAATTGATTTGATTAATGTTGGAATAGAAACCTCCAAAGCCTGAAACACCCGAAGCATCAGCATCAAGCGTATTCAGCCAAAGCCGCTCTACGCCTTGTGTAGCTTCGCCGGTAAATACAGAATTTGATCCCGGATCAGTACCGAATATATCAGCCCTTAGTTCTCCGAGGTAAATAAACTGTATAGTGTTCGACCTGAACCTTGCATGAATGCCGGTAACAAAGGTGGCAACCTGCTCTGGCGTTTGCCAGAAGTTTCCATCCGTGATGCTGCTCACCGGGGCAAGGTCTAATTTTTTGCTACAGGAAGCAACGGAGATCATTAGCGCCAGCACTGTAAGTATTTTAATCATATTCTTTTTCATGTCTGATTTTTTATTTTTTAATTATTGGATGAAATCCGTAAATAACTAAATGCATTTTTTATTTTTTAAAACGATACCTGTACTCCCAATACAAAACTTTTTGGTGTAGGATATGATCCCCGATAAACACCGGTGAGAATGCCGCCAGATACCGGTGGCTCAGGAGAGGGGCCGGTGAATTTTGTTATATAAAAAAGATTATTGTCACTGATATAAATCCTGGATTGCTTAAGAACTTTTGTTCTTGACAAAATAGACTTTGACAAATCATACGATAAAGTGAGTTCTCTTAAAGCCACGTAATCTCCTTTTTCATAAAAGTTTGAGTTGTTGCTATTCAGATTTGCGCCAGCATTATTTGTCCTTGTATAATTCTTCTTTCCGAGCGGCGCAGACACCTGGTCAGCATAATACACTTTTGGAATATCAGTGTCGGTATTGGTTGGCGACCATGATTGTTTTTGTAAGTCAAAATAATTAAAAGTGCCCTGGAAATTGCCCAACGTTCTTGCAACAAGGTCATTGTAGATAGTATGGCCAAAAGCAAAATCCCACCGTGAGTATAACGTGAATCCCTTATATGCAAGGTTGGTAGAGAAGCCCCCCGTCCATTTAGGATTGATGTTGCCAATATATACCTGGTCTCTCACATCAATGGTATCGTTTTTATCAACGTCAAGCCAGTTCACATCTCCGGGAGTTATCTTATCATTAAAGGCAGTGGAGTTAGGGCCACTGATGCGTGCAATCATGTCAACACGTGTGCCTGCAGTCTTTGCAAGTTCCGCATCATCTTTAAAAATGGATACTTGTTTAAAAGCATAAATATCTCCAAGCGTTTGTCCTTCCTGCAATCCAAGTACCCATTTCAACTGGCCGGTTTTAGGATCATACACCTGCATGCCTCCCTGCCGGTTGTTTGGCTGGCCATTAAATGGCAATTGAAGAATTTTATTTTTTACAAAAGATGCGTTGGCGCCAACATCCAATCTCAGTCCACTTGGCCTGTTTAGCACATTGGCATTCACGGTAAATTCATGCCCCCTGTTTTGGTATGTGCCAAAATTGGTACGGAACGAATTGAAACCTGTATAATCGGGTAAGGCAAGATTGGTAAGAAGGTCGCTCGTTTTCCTGTTGTAATAATCATAGATGATCGTAATCCTGTTTTGTAATAAACCAATGTCAAGGCCAAAATCAGTGGTACGGCTTTTCTCCCATCTCAGGTCGGGATTGATAATTAAAGTATTTAAAAAAGTAGCCTGGCCATTGTATAAACCCTGCCCACCATAACCCCCCTGCACTTCATACCTGCCTAACCCTGCTATGTTTCCATTTTCCCCATAACTAATGCGGGGCTTGAAAGTAGAGAGGTAGTTTGATAAATTGCTGTTTTTGAAAAACGCCTCTTTATGAAGATTCCATCCTGCAGTCATGCCGGGGAAAAACCCAAACCTGTTTTTTTGCGCAAGGCTCGAAATACCATCTTCCCTGAAGACGGCAGAAAGAAGAAAGCGGTTATCATATTCATAATTTAATCTTCCAAAAGACGAAATGATCTTGTATTCAGATTGGGAAGTATAGTTATCACCTGCAGCAAAAACGGTAGAGGCATTAGCGGTAGGAATATCGTCTGTGGGTGCCTGTGAGCCAAGCACCTGCATATTATAAGATCTTGTATCAAAATACTCTGCTCCCAACATAGCGCCTACACTATGCTTTTTATTAAAAGTTTTATCATAGTTAATGATAGCGTTAAACTGCTTCTGAAAATCTCTCCCGAAGCTTGAAGCAGATGTACGGCTGGTGTTGCTGAAAGTGGGAACGGGTTGAAAAATGTTGGAGTAAGTTTGAGTAGCTTTTTGAAACGACTGATCCAGTGACTCAAAAAGATAAACATTGCCTGTTGCCTTTACATACAATTCAGGAAGAATATCC
>JBBPZF010000888.1:0-3187 GCA_038199105.1 Chitinophagales bacterium
AGCTTCCGCATGTGTTTTTCTTATTGAGCTGCTATCACCGGCAGATGAAAGGCAATAAACAAGGCCTTTATCTTCATCAACCCAATAATTAATAAAATGGACATCATATTTTTCTTCAACAGCCAAATCTTTTAAATGTGCTGCCGCCACATCTTCAAATTTTACTTTGCCCGGTGTTAGCTGGTGCACATCTATATAAAGGTTTTTTGCATCTCCTGGTTGCGCTGATGTATCAGGTATCTTTGTTTGTCCAGAAACGTGAAAGGAAATACTGCCTGCAAGAATAAAAGCTGACAACGAAAGAATAATTTTCATAACGAGTAGTTTTAAATTTGTTTGATTATTTTATTTCTAATACAAAGCACGATTATAACGAACTGTAGATTGTAAGGAATTCTCCCTATTTTAGTTTTACAGCATACCTATTTTATAAATTATGGCGCTGATTGAAAGAGACGGATTCATGGCATCGCTGCAAAAACATTTTGAAGATATTTCAGATGGAGAAGGGCATTGCGTATTTATAAGTGGCGAAGCCGGCATTGGTAAAACCGCATTGGTAAAGGCTTTTTGCAAAAAACAGTCTGATGAATGCAGCATTTATCAAGGAGCCTGCGATGCCTTGTTTACACCCCGGCCTTTAGCACCTTTGTATGATATTCTTTGGCAGGTTAACAAAGAGCGTTGGCCAACTGCCCCTTCCAGCGAAGAACGTTCCGCATTGTTTCCCGATTTTTTCCAGGAGCTAAGCGCCAAAAAAGGAAAGTTATTAATTGTGTTTGAAGATATTCACTGGGCCGATGAAGGGACGCTGGACTTTATTAGGTTTTTTGCCAGGCGCATTTATCAATTGCCCTGTCTTTTCATTCTTACTTATCGTGACGACGAGATTCATTCAAGGCATCCGTTGCGAAATGTATTGGGGCAACTGCCCCCGGATTCTTTTACAAAACTGGTGGTGACGCCATTATCTAAACAGGCTGTTGTGGAAATGGCAACGCACAAAGGTTATAGCGGCGAAGATGTTTACGGTATATCAGGGGGCAATCCATTTTATGTAAATGAAATTTTGGCAAGTTACAGCCCCGGCGTTCCTGATAATATTAAAGATTCTATACTTTCTGTGTATGAACGCCAGAAAGAAGGGACAAAAAATGCCTGGCAAATATGGTCGGTAATGCCGGAAGGGTTGGAGGTGGACCGTGTTGCAAAACTCAAATCTGCTTTGGGTAAGGCCATTGATCATTGTTTTGCCATTAGTGTCATTATTGTACAAAATGGTAAAGTCGTTTTCAAACATGAGTTATACCGCAGAACAATTGAAGAATCACTTACTCCATTCAAGCGGATGGAGCTAAATAAAATAATGCTTGACCTTTTTTTAAATTCTTTTGAAGAAAAAGGTGAGATTGAACGGATACTGCATTACGCTAAAAATGCCAATGAAAAAAAATTGGTGGTCAAATATGCACCGGAGGCTGCAGCGAAAGCTGCCTCGATAGGTGCACACAAAGAAGCCTCAAAATTGTTTCTTACGGCCATCGAATATTTTGAAGGAAATGATACAAACCAACTGGCGAAATTTTATGAAGCATATGCCTACGAATGTTACCTCAGCAACCAGATAAAGGAAGCCATCAGTTTCACAGAAAAAGCTTTAAGCCTCTGGAAAGAGAAAGCTGACATAGAAAAAACTGGTGACAGCCTGCGTTTCTTATCCCGCCTGTGGTGGTTTGATGGCAACAGGGAGCATGCTGATAACTTTGCCTGGCAGGCTATTGACGTGATAGAAGACCATCCGGCTTCATTCACAAAGGCCATGGCGTTTAGTAATATGTCTCAATTAAAGATGCTGTCTGATGAACCTGCTGAATGTATGTTGTGGGGAGACAAGGCAATCGCGATGGCAAAGGAATTAGGCAGTGAAGAAATTCTTTGCCATGCACTCAACAATGCTGGCTCAGTGCAAATGTTTATCCATTCGTCCGAAGAAAAAGGTATTGCAATGCTACAGCAGAGCCTGGAGATTGCCTTAAAAAATGGTTATCATGAACATGCTGCACGTGCCTATACCAATCTGGCGAGCGGTTTAGTAAAAATGAAAAAGTATGCTCTTGCCAGGAACATATTGGACGATGGCATTCATTACTGTGAGGAGGGAGATCTGAACTCCTGGAGTTTCTATATGTTATCGTGGAAAGCAAGACTGAATCTTGAAACGGGGGAATGGGAAGAAGCCTGCAGCATTGCAGATAATCTATTAAAAAATGAAAACCAGCCCGCCATTATTAAAATCACAGCGCTTATTGTGGTGGCAAAGATAATTATGAGGAAAGGGGATAAAGATGCCCTCCCTCTTTTGCTAGAAGCAAAAACAAGATCATTTAAAACAAAGGAATTGCAAAGGGTTATACCTTCAATGGCCGCCTTATTGGAATATGAATGGCTTACCGGCAAAACGATTATTGAAAACACTGATATTGAACAGACAATTGTGCTGATGCAACATGCAGGCATTGATTTTGAAAAAAATGAATTTGTATTTTGGATGAAGAAAGCAGGCAGGCATTTTGTTGCAGGCAAAGAAGTTGCTGAAGCTTTTGATATAAGCAGTACTGCAAAGGCTTTGAAAGCTGCAGGCTTTTGGAAAAAATCAGGGTGTGCTTACGAACAGGCGCTTGCTTTGTTTGAAGGAAAAGATGATGATAAAAGAAAAGCTATGGGGCTAGTTCAGGACTTGGGTGCTATTGCGGTGTATGAAAAAATGAAACAAGAGATGAGGCATTTAGGGATTAAGAACATTCCCCGTGGAATAAGAAATTCAACCCGCTCCAATGCTGCTTTTTTAACGGGCAGGGAGATGGAGATTTTGCAATTACTAAAGGAAGAATTACACAATAAAGAGATTGCCGCACAATTGTATATTTCCGCAAAAACCGTTGACCATCATGTTTCCAACATTTTGTTTAAATTGGATGCTGACTCCCGTTCTAAAGCAGTTACCAAGGCAGAAAGTATGGGTATTTTAAAATAGGGAACAATTTGTATTTATACTTGCCGCCGGATCAAAATGTGACATTGGAGTATAAAAAAAAGTAAGCATCTTTGGAAAACCACTTCTGAAGATGCTTACAAAATTAATGCTCAATTCCGAAGAATTAGCGAAGCTAAATTACGAAAGGTATCA
>JBBPZF010000889.1:0-5828 GCA_038199105.1 Chitinophagales bacterium
CCTTCTTAACTTGTTCACTTAATTGAGCTTTCAACTATTTGTATTTCTTCGAGAGTGAGATTATAGAGGTCATAGGCTAACTGATCAACTTGGGCTTCAAGGTATGCACAGTCTTTTCCTTCTTCCTCTTGGTCCACTTTTTAGCTTAATAGTTAATTCATCGCTTACGTCATTATAAAAAACCGTCAATTCAGAACCTTCATTCTACATAAACAAATTTTTTTCTTTTGTGTGTAAAAGAACAAATTCAGCGCATTCGTTTACACGATTGATATTTTATTTGAATGATTTTTATTTTGCCTATTTCCCGAAATAATAATCGCCTCAACATTAATGCCTTCAAATGGGATTTAATATTCCTGGCGCAGTCTTGGTGTTTTTTATTTGACATAGGCTTGAAGTACTTCTCGAAATTTCAATAAACGTAATTATTTTCTCACCAGTCCCTGTTAAATCATCAACTTGTCTTGAGCCTGCTCCCCAACTATATAAAATAAAAAATATTTTTTCATCTACAGTACATAGTCTGAAAAAGGCTTTTGATTGATGTGATATTTGCATCCTGATCTAAAAATTAAACAAGAGAATAAAAGTGAGCAACAGTGTATATCAAATCTAAATAGAGCCCATTTTTCACGCATAATGAATAAGGGGGATTCGCAATTATGCTTATATTTGTGGCATAGCATTGCAGCTATAAAGCGATAAAAAAATAGTGAGTGATTCGGTGAGTAGATTTTTTCAACCGACTCAAACTGTTGATATAATAGGGGCTTTGTGGTAGGGTTCGACTCCCTACAGCTCCACTTTTTTAAAATTCAGGGAAGTTAAAAGCCCGCAAACTCGATGTTTGCGGGCTTTTTTTGTGTGTCAGGCATGTATATAAGCTATAGGGTGTAAGTCCCGAACACGCTTTACAGTAGGGAGTGTTAGCCAAAAGTAAGGGTGTCCACCGCGAGGGGGAATCTGAAGGAAGCTGGCGGCAAAAGTCCGCACCTACACTTCGGCAAGCTCAGAATAAACTAAACAGAAAGTGCATGTAGGCGGGCTGCGGTGGGTGATGCTGCAAAACAAGCAAAAGCCCTATACTGTACGGAACCGCAGAACGTAAATGTAGAGGTGACATGGACGGAAAGCGTATATACTTTTGGCGCAGTTTAAATTCGCTATTGTATTGTTGCATGCTTTTTCTAATTGCGCTTTTATATAATAAGATGGATCCGGCTCAGACGCTGCCATCGGAAGAACAACTATATAGTCCTTTGCAGAAAGATGGGCAGTGGCAATTAATGTTTCTATAAGTTGAGGCGAGCGGTCACCACCACCGATAATAAAAAGATTGACTTTTGGTTGCCCTGTAGTAGTAAGAAAAAGCAACGTACCAATGTCGAAAAAAAGTTTGCGGTTCATAAAAAATTATTTTGACACGGTTACTCTTTCAAGCTACAATATAAGCTTGCTTTTAAATGCTTGCACTCATGCAATTCTACGAAAGAGTCTTTTCGTTTATACATCCCGTCCATGTTTAACTAAAGTGAGCCATTGCTTATTATTCGTATTGAAATATTCTAGCGCAGCAGTTCCTATTTCCAGCTTATAATCAAACATCGCGTAGCCGGGTACAAAATAGCCTGGGTAGAAATATTGAAAATTTTCATTTTTACAATAAAGCATTTTTTCATAGATCATATATTTCCCCAGGCTATACTTTTTATAAGCCGGGTCGTATATAGAGCAAATACCAGCCGCACTCGTTTCCCCCAAATCAAAAAAGCCGAAGCCGATTAACTTGTTTTCATCATACATATTAATCACAAAAGTATTATAAACATCAAGGGAGCTGCTACCATATAGCAACGCGTGCAGGGAAGGCGAAGCTTCAAATAAAATATTTTCCTTATAAAAGCTAAATAATACTTCATGTGCGGGTGTAACAATGGCTTTTTTAATTTCTGTTTTGAAACGGTTATTTCTATTGCGTAATGCTTTGTATTTTTTATCCTGGTAAAAGTTTTGCAAGCCTGCCCGCAACCACACCGCATTATAGACCTGGCCATAAAAATGTAATATATCAGTAGTGAATATGGTCTGTTGCATTCTAAACCAACCTAATGCAAGAAGTGAGTCAAGTTCTGTTGGTTCAATTTTAAAAGGTTCTATTACTTGTACCTCCAACATTACAGGATTTAAACAATAAATATAAGCGAAGTTCTTAATGCTTTTAGTTGCCTTGCTAAATTTTGCTTCTTACTTCAAACATAAAATCTTAGGTACAATTGTTGAACGATTTAAACTTATATTACGATATCTAACGATAAAAAATTTAACTACTTAAAAAATTAATTAAAATGGACATTTTACAAGACGAAAATCTTACCGGCCTTAACCATGAAGGAAAGCATCCTAACATGCCATTGAAGTATTTAGCTGCAAGTTCTATTATCGGCGATAAGGTGCACAATGCACAGGATGAGCATTTGGGTAAAATAGCAGATATCATGATTGACATAATTACCGCCAAAATAGAATACGTTGTAATAGAATTCGGGGGCTTTCTCACCATAGGCGGAAAATATTTTGCTATTCCTTTTAGCCTGTTGAAAGTTGATACAGCTAATAAAGCGTTCCTTTTAGATCAGCCAAAAGAAAAACTTGAAAATGCGCCCGGTTTTGATATGAACCATTGGCCTGAAACAAATTTTCATGCAGAAGAAACTTATTGGAGTTTCATATAAGTGGAAATCTTGCTAAAATGCTTTACGAATATTCCACCGGTTTAGTTTACGATATAACATAATTGCATCAAAATATTGCTTATCACCGTTTTCTTTTAAATTAGCGCTTGTGTTAATTAATATTACATAAAGGGCGTGTTTATTTTACTAAGCCTGTTTGACGACGATAAGATTTTATCCAGCTCTAGAGTCAATACTGGGGCTGCATCTTTAGCATTTAACAGTCAGCTGTAAAAGAGTGGCATCAACAGAGGCTGTATTTTCCGCGGCACTTTTGTTTTGACTATTGAACAAAGATCTAATTCCTGCTCCAGTTCCAAAGCCTTACCATTTTTTTCTGCTGTATTTTGGATTGTAACAATTCATACCTGGTTACTATTGCTGGAACCGGAAAAGAATAAAAAAGTAATCATAATTTCTTTAAAGCAATTACCTGCCGATAAGCTAAGTGTGCAGGATGAAGCCGGCACTAAATCAGAACATCACCTCTTTTCACCGCTCATATAACTCAATTCGATAGAGTTTATACAATTATTACCTTCACCGTTTATGTTTACATTCCTCGCCTGGATCATCTTATTTATACTCTGCTGGCCGCTGGCTATTTTAGCGTTGGTATTGTATCCAATCTTTTGGCTACTCACGCTGCCGTTCAGGTTACTCGGCATAGCGGCAGATGGTATTTTTGGTTTACTCAAAAGCATCATCATGTTACCCTGCAGGTCACTGCAACGATAGCACCTGGCATAAGTCGTAATGCTCCCATCTCTTCCATCATTTCTCAGAATCGCCGATTAAAATTTTTTTGAATACCCTTACTCTGTTATATTTGCACTCCCAAAAATATGGGAGCATAGCTCAGTTGGTTTAGAGCATCTGCCTTACAAGCAGAGGGTCCGCGGTTCGAACCCGTGTGCTCCCACACAGTACAGTAAAGGTTTTCAAGAGATTGAGACCTTTTTTATTTAATTAACTCCGTCTTTTTTCCGTCACGAATCAGTAATAATAGAGCAAGTATTTTAATTAATGATTTAATTAAATCATGTAATAATGCTATGTCAAGTTCGATATTTACCGGGCGTTTTGCCTCATTTTTACTCATTTTGCTTAAAGTTTTGACTTCTCGCTGATTATCAAGCATTTATTAAAAAAACTTTTATTTTTTATCAATATCGGGGCAATTATCCTGACCCGCGCTATGAGTCGCGGTGGCACGCCTATTGCCTGTTTCGAGGCATATATGATATAGGTCATTAATAATCAGTTAGTTAGAAATAACAGGTCATGCACATGGTTAGTGAAGGATAACAACTGCTCACTGATTCCGGATAGCAACTGCAACGCTGATCCCGCATAACAACTGGCTCACTGATTCCGGAATAGCAACTACTCACTGATCCGGTGGCCTGTCTTACTGATCCGGTGGCCCGGCTTTCATGTGTTGAAGCTTCATGCATAACATGCACATGATAGTGAAGGGTAACAACTGCTCACTGATCCGGATAGCAACTGCATGCTGATCTCGGATAACAACTTGGCTCACTGATCCGGTGGCCCCTGTCTTACTGATCCGGTGTGCCGGCTTTCATGTGTGAAGCTTCATGCATACATGCACATGATAGTGAAGGATAACAACTGCTCACTGATCCGGGAAAGCAACTACTCAACTGATCCGGGATAAAGCAACTACTCAACTGATCCGGGATAAAGCAACTACTCACTGATCCGGTGGCCCATGATAAAGAAGGATAGTAAATGTCTTACTGATCCGGTGGCCCGGCTTCCCATGTGTGAAGCTTCATGCATACATGCTATGATAAAGAAGGATAGCAATGTCTTACTGATCCGGTGGCCCGGCTTCCCATGTGTGAAGCTTCATGCATACATGCACATGATAGTAAGCATAGCAAATGTCTCATTCGTGGCTATGCTTCAGGGTGTGAAGCTTCATGCATATATGCAAGAACTATCCATCTAACCATGTCCTTTTACCTACCCTATCTATTTATGATTTTTGGAATATGAGTGTACGTACAGATCAGATTAACCTTATAGTAAACATAAATGGCAATGCCGCTAAAAACGACTTAAATAATTTAAGAAAAAAAGCTGCTGATATAACAGCAGAAATGAAACTTCTTGGTAAACAAACGGACGAATATGCAGCAAAAACAAACGAGTTAGCAGCCATAGATAATGAAATGGGTGCGCTCAGAAAGAGCATTGGCCTGACAGCACTTTCAATGAGAGAATTAAATTCTGAAAGAAAAAGGCTTTCAGGATTAAGAAATCATGCTGATCCATTATCACAGGAATTTAAAGAATACGAAAGTCAGCTCAATAGTGTAATTGCCAGGCAGCAGGAATTAAATGCAGGAATAAAAGGATTTCAAAGTTATGCAGGCAGCCTTGGTTATTCATTAAAATCAATTGGCAGCATTGCAGCAGGGTATCTTGGATTTCAAGCATTAGCCAACGGCATAAAAGATGTAATTGCAAATTCAGGAAAACTAAGTGATAGCCTTGCTGACATACAAAGAGTAACCGGATTAACTGCAAATGAAACAAGGCATTTAAATAAGGAGCTTCAAAATATTGATACGAGAACAAGTGCACAAGGCCTTAGAGAAATTGCAATTATTGCCGGTAAACTGGGTGTTGCCAAAGATGACGTTTTAGGCTTCACAAAAGCAGTTGATCAATTAGTTGTTTCATTAGGTGATGAGCTTGGAAATGCAGACCAGATAACAACTACATTGGGTAAGATACTGAATGTGTTTGATGGAAAAATAACAGGTGATAATATAACAAAGCTTGGAAATACATTTGTTGCATTGGCAAATACCGGCGCAGCAACCGGTGCATTCATTGCAGATTTCGACCAACGCTTATCAGGCATCGCAAAAAGTGCTGGTATAAGCCTTGGCGCATTAAGTGGATTAGGTGCAGGCCTGGAAGAAATGGGTTCACGGGTAGAGAGCAGCTCTACAGCAATTCAAAAGCTTATAATAACGATTGCATCAGACATTCCTAAAGCTGCAAAAATCGCTGGACAATCCACGGCAGAGTTTGATAAGCTTTTCAAATTAGATC
>JBBPZF010000890.1:0-3329 GCA_038199105.1 Chitinophagales bacterium
CAGATAGAAAAGAATTACTAAAATCAGTAAGCACAATGTTCATCATCAATTCGCCCGACGGGTCCGCTTTATTGGCAAGATTCTCCGCAAAATGTTTTCGTTGTTCTATCTCCTTCTTCCTGTTATGCAACACAATTACGGCAGCGATAGAAACAGAAAAGAAAAAAAGCCAGAATATAAAATGAGAAGAAATAAGATCAAACGCATGCAGCGAAAGAAACTTTACATTGAGAAGGTAAATGAAAACCAATAGCCACGTAAGCAGGCAGAGATCAAAGGTTACATACGCCGACTGAAGCCTTAAGGTAAGAAAAATGAGGCCTATAATTGAGATAGCAAAATATAGATCATACCGCTCAGGCTTAATCTCATTCTTCACCGGCTGCAATAAAATTTGTATAAGAAAAAAATAACCGGTGGCAACACAGGACAGCACAATAAAACCTATAACAGAATAAATATTTAACGTGAAGAAATTAATAACATCAAAGGAAATTTGCGAATCGGAAACGAGACTTCTTACAATATTTCCGCAGATCAATGTGAAGCCAATCATAAGCGCAGCCAACAGAAAGATCGCTATATATTTTTTTAGGTTTGTATCGAAGCGGATGCCGGTGGTCGCGTTGCGAAAATGAAAGCGTATAAACAAGACTATCCAGATAAATAACAATGAATTTATGAGTAAGTCGCCAAGTGAGCTAAGAATCATGTTAGAGCCGTAGATCGTTGGATCGAATAATTCTAACTGCCGGAAATTTAATGGTATGGGTAAAAAATAACTTATTATTCTTAACACCAATACGCCCGACATAAGTATGGCAAGACCAACCCAAAAACCTTTTCTTTCAACATAAAATTTTGCAAGCTTGTGAATAAAAGATAAAACAAGAATCGCTGCAAATATTCTCAGCCATAGCGATACGGTATTATCCGGCGGCACAGATACTTTATCTACCTGCTTTAAATAGAACAACACCTGGCCTTTGGCATCTTTAATTTTTAAGTTAGTGGGTGCGTTGCTGATGGTGTAGGCGTTATCAACTTTTTTTAGTGCCTCAAAAGAATTATGCAAATATTTGTTTTCCACATAGTACCTCCACTTTACCGGTATAAGCGTCACCAACTCATAAGCGGGCCAGTTAGCAGGTTGATATTTTCTTTTATTAATAACATACCAGCCATTTATAAGCCTATGGAAGGAGGTGCCTTCGGGAGCATCTAACACGGCGGAGTCAGGCTCTATGACTTCCGTATTCCAAAAAACAGGACGTTTCTCATTTAAATCCGTAAGCCTGTAAGCGAAAATGAAAAACTTTTTTTCTACAAGGTCTTGAAGTTCCTCTTTACTATATCTTCCACTGACAATCTTGTTTAAGAGAATGGAATCTTTATAAAAAAGTTCAATGTTTTTTTGATTCTTTACAATATTCTTCTGTATTACTTTTTGAACAGAAGTATTAGAGGCACTTCCACTCCAGTAATTATCTATAATAAAAGAAATGGTCAACAGCCAGGCTGCTATTACCAGCAAAAAACCATTTCTTCCAAAAAAAGAATTTGTGTTTTTAAAATTCAATGTACTTTATTTTGCTTCTTAATTTCATTCCACATCGCATCCATTTCATTTAACGACATGTTGGTTAAATTATTACCATTCTTTTTTGCGAGTTGTTCCATTTGAGTGAAGCGGCTTATAAATTTTTTATTAGTTATTTCCAAAGCGTTCTCTGCATCTACCTGTAAAAAGCGGACATAGTTAATTACAGAAAAGAAAAGATCACCGGCTTCTTCCTCAATGTGGGCGGCGTCCCCCGAGTTCACAGCTTCCAGCAATTCGCTTTTTTCTTCTTCTATTTTATCCCAAACCTGTTCTTTGTTTTCCCACTCAAAACCTACCTGCCTTGCCTTCTCCTGCAGCCGCATTGCCTTTACCATCGCTGGCAGCGACTTTGGCACTCCGCTTAGCACCGATTCTTTCCCTTCTTTTAATTTTATTTGCTCCCAGTTCCTTTTCACTTCTTCATCATCAGCCACCGTTACGTCACCGTAAATATGCGGGTGCCTGCTTATTAATTTTTCACATACCGTATCTACTACTTCCCGGAGTGTAAACTCGTTTTGCTCTTCACCGATTTTTGCATAAAAAACAATGTGGAGCAGCAAGTCGCCTAATTCTTCTTTTATTCCTTTCCAGTTCTTTTCTGTAATGGCATCTGCAAGTTCGTAAGTTTCTTCTATAGTCTGCTGCCGCAGCGTATGAATAGTTTGTTTTTTATCCCACGGACATTTTTCACGCAGCTCATTCATTATAGCTACTAATCTTTCGATTCCGTTATCTTGTTTTGACATAATAAATTTTACATTGAAAAATAGGAAGAAACAGCATGGAAGCGGCAGTTCCCGCGATTTGAGTTTTATAAATTGTGGTTAAAAATACCAAACAAAATCTGCTTACATAATTAATAAGTTATTTTACACGTTCAATATAGCAGATTGAACAAAATCAAATTTCCTCTTGAAATGGCAATGAAACTCTTACACTTTTACACACCAGTATTTCTTTTTTTATTCATCATTATTTCGCCCGTAAGTGCTCAATATTTTTATCAGGATATTTGGAATAACCAACAGCTTACTAAGGAATTTTCTATTTTAAAAAATGAGAATTTAAAGACAGTAAAAATCAACAGCTTTGAAGATGATGGAGAGCCGAGTGAAGGGTTCTTTTGCGAAAAGAAAATAAATAAAAATTACTCTCAGTCCGAGATGATTTCAAAATCTTATATCACAGGGCAATCCCTCCTGGTGTCAGATTATAACCGGGACGGCCGGGTATTGAAAACAGTTGATGAAACGCCTAACACCACCAGCATCACTACTTATGAATATGATGAAAAAGGAAATCCGATTTTAGTCCGCATTGTGTCAAAAGGAGATGGCGAAAATGATTCGATCAAAGAAACCCATGAATATTCTTATGATGCTGATGGGAAGCCGGTGAAAATGGAAAGAAAAAAAAATAACGTGGTGGTGTCAACCATTCATTTTGTAAGCGATGAACAAGGGAAGGTGATTGAGGAAAATGTTGAAGAAACAAATACGACTTATAAAAAATATTTCTATTACTACGACGATAAAAGCCGGCTTACGGATGTTGTGCATTTCAATGACAGAGCAGGTCGGCTCTTGCCAGACTATATGTATGAATATAATTCCGCAAACCAACCTGTACAAATGATCTCAACTGCCGTCGGCGGAGATAATTACTTCATCTGGCGGTATGCTTATAATGATAAAAAGCTTCGCGAAACAGAAAAATGTTATTC
>JBBPZF010000891.1:0-4054 GCA_038199105.1 Chitinophagales bacterium
TAATATATATACAACACAAGAAAGGTTGCGTGTGTATTAGATATTTTGTTTATTCATATAATCAACTATATGTTCCGAGGATCGCATGTCCAAGGAAAGTATCTACAATGTAATATTCTTATCAGCCTGCGAAACAAACTGGCCACCATCAACACAAAATAAATTTTTGCAATCATGCGCCTGGCTCCAACCATTAAGTGCTGATTTCTTTGGATCGCTTCCCATTCGTACTGTACCGGCTTCGTGAATAATATTTCCGGGGGCATGCAATCCATAATCATTTTCGGGCCCATCATCACCATAAGTAATTACAGCGCCCATATTATGCATTATCTCTTTAAAAGTTTCTTTCATGTGCTTAGCCTGGTTAATTTCGTAGCTGCTGTTCTTTGTGTGAAAACGCAACACCGGAATGCCATATTTGTCCACGACTGACGGATCTATTTCACAATAATTTGATGCAAGAGCAATACCTTCTCCGCGCCCCGCTAAATTTACGCTTGCTCCATAAAGATATCTGTAGTCGTCTTTTAATGAAACGCCATAGCCACCGGGTTCTTTCGTTTTTCCTTCTTTCTGGTAAGCTCCATTCAATTTTTCTACACCAAATCCCAAACCGTATCCTGGTTGGTTCATACCACCACCATATTCAATATGATAACCGCGTGGAAAATCTAATTTCTTGTTATCGAGCCACCAGGGCGTGTAAACATGCATGCCGCCAACACCGTCTTCATTGTACCTTTTTCTGCCGAATAATTTTGGCAAAAAGCCTCCCATAGCAGCGCCGGTAGAATCATGCAAATATTTTCCAACTACGCCGCTTGCGTTTGCGAGCCCATTTGGGTTCCTGGGCGATTTAGAATTTAAAAGTAACCGGGCGCTTTCACATGCGCTTGCTGCAAGCACAACTACTTTTCCCTGTACCTGTTACTCCTGCATGTCTTCTTTATTTACATAAGATACGCCGGTTGCCAGTCCTTCTTTATTGGTAAGCACTTCACGCACCATGGCGTTTGTTACAAGGTCAACATTGCCGGTATCTATCGCCGGCTTTATCAATACTGAAGACGAAGAAAAGTCAGCATATACTTTACAGCTTCTGCCGCATTGAGCACAGAAAAAACAAGCGCCTCTTTCTTTATTTATTTGTTTAGTAAGAATGGACAAGCGTGAAGGTATAACGGGTACGCCTACACTGTTGGCTGCTTTCTTTATAAATAATTCGTGCAAGCGTGGTTTAGGCGGCGGCAGAAAAATGCCATCAGGATCATTTGGCAACCCTTCATTACTGCCAAACACTCCTATAAATTTATCTATCTTATCATAATAAGGCTTTACATCATCATAGCTTATCGGCCAATCATCTCCAAGGCCGTCAATGCTTCTTCGCTTAAAATCTTTTGGCCCAAACCGTAGCGAAATTCTTCCCCAGTGATTGGTTCTTCCACCAACCATCCGGGCACGCCACCATTCCCATTTTGTGCCTTCCGCCTGTGTATAGGGCTCGCCATCTATTTCCCAACCCCAATAACAGCCATCAAAGTCTCCAAACGGCCGAAACTTAGTGCTGGCACCGCGTCGCGGAGATTCCCATGGATTTTTTAATTGGGCAGAATTGATCTTCGGATCAAAATCAGGCCCCGCTTCGAGCAGGCATACTTTCAGCCCCGCCTTGGCCAATACATAGGCTGACATGCCGCCACCGGCGCCCGAGCCTACAATTATCGCATCGTATTGTTTTGATTGTTTCTTAATTTGTAAGTGGTCTCCCATATCGTAATATTATTTAGGTGGAGGATTTCTGATATGCAATAATAAAAAACCTTCGGGAGGATGAGGATTTTTTTTTCGGAAAAAAATTAGGATTGCCTCGCTAAATTGGTGAAAGCCTTGCTGCTGCTGGTCTCACGAAAATCTTAAAATAAACGTGCCTAATAATGTATTTAAAAGAAATTACGCTGCAAACAAACAATATTTCAGCATTAAATAGTTTCTATAGTGATATTTTAGAATTGCCTGTGACATGTATTGATGAAAAAATAATAGCTGTCATCGTAGGACAATCGAAATTAATCTTTGAAGAAAACAACCACCGATGCGGCATTTCAGGGCAGTGGGAGATGATAAAGGTCTCTTTATAATAGTTCCTGAAAGGCGCAACTGGTTTGCTACTGAAATGTCGTCAGGCAAGGTTCCCTTTAAAAATAGTGTTTAATGATAATGGCAATGTAATGGAATTAAAAATGTAATGTTACTGGTTTCTGCTGGCCTTATATTTTAAATAATCGAAGGTCTCTCATGAGGCATTATAAAACCTGGAAAGATGTTTAACAATTTTTGGTAGAGTTCTTGAAAAGACAAGTGAAAATTATTTACATGCGAAGAGTATTTTTTTTGATTATGATTTTTTTTATTGGAGCAACAATAGTTAGTTGTCATAAAAAAAATTACCCGGCACGTACAGTGGCACCGACTTCCGTAGAAGCAATTGATTCTGCAGAAGTAAAGAAGCCGGTGGTTAAAAAAAAGCAGGAACCGTTGCCAAAGGTAATAGCAGTAAATGATGAGGCTGCTCATAAAAGTGTAGATGGCCGCTTGTATTACGATGTAATGGGACACCGCTACTGGAAGAATTATAAAGACGGAAAATATTATTTGTTTAATAAATCCATGTTTAATAATCCTGATTTTAAAGCGCCAAAATAAAATCGGGTTGTATAATCTCAGAACAAATACAAGCATACTTTCTTTGTATAACGGCCGCACGATTCCGCGCCATATATCCATTTCCGAGGATGATTGATAAAATTGATTCAACTCCAATGAATTAATTTTTACTTTTGGCGTCGTAACTTCACTAACTTTTAAAAAATTTGATTTTTTAGAAAACGGAATAATCACTTAGTTATAAATCTATGGCAGCAACATTTGTAAGGCAGTTTCTTGAATTTGAGCAACCCATTAAAGAGCTTTACGAGCAAATAGAAGAAAATAAAAAACTGGCTTCAAAAAATAACAAGGTTGATTATGATACAATCATAAATCAATTGGAACAATCTATCCTTTTAAAAAGAAAAGAGATAACAGAGCGTCTTACCCCGTGGCAAAAGGTGCAATTGAGCCGGCATCCTGACAGGCCTTATACATTGGAATACGTTCTTAAAATATTTACCAACTTTATAGAGCTTCATGGCGACAGAAATGTAAGGGACGACAAGGCTATGGTAGGTGGTTTTGCACAGCTCGACGGAGAAACAGTAATGGTAATTGGCCAGCAAAAAGGAACCAACACTAAAATGCGCCAGATGCGCAACTTTGGAATGGCCAATCCTGAAGGTTACCGCAAGGCACTGAGATTGATGAAGCTTGCAGAAAAATTTGAAAAGCCAATCATTACTTTTATAGATACTCCTGGTGCCTATCCTGGTCTTGAGGCTGAAGAACGTGGCCAGGGCGAGGCTATTGCAAGAAATATTTATGAAATGCTGAAATTGAAAGTTCCGGTGATTTGTGTAATCATTGGCGAAGGAGCAAGTGGAGGTGCGTTGGGTATCGGGGTGGGAGACCGTGTATTGATGATGGAGAATACCTGGTACTCCGTGATATCACCGGAAAGTTGCAGTACTATACTTTGGCATAACTGGGAATATAAAGAAAAGGCCGCAGAGCAATTGCGTTTAACACCGGATAACATGCTGAAATTTGGCCTGGTAGACGGCATCATTCCTGAACCTCCTGGCGGAGCACATTGGAATTATGATGAGGCAGCAGCAAATTTGAAACAATACATTAAACCTGTTATTGCGGACTTGAAGAAAAGTTCACCGGAAGAACGCGTGAAGAATCGTATTGAAAAATTCGGTAAGATGGGCTTCTGGGATGAAGAATGAAAAACGGGCAATGGGCAATGGGCAATGGGCAATGGGCAATGGGCAATGGGCAATGGGCAATGGGCAATGGGCAATGGGCAATGGGCAATGGGCAATAACTGGGGGTTCGAAAGTTCGCAATTTCTTTCAGTCAACTAATCAACTAAATAATTAATCAACTA
>JBBPZF010000892.1:0-4783 GCA_038199105.1 Chitinophagales bacterium
GAAATTAATTTGAAAAAAAGTAAAATACTTTTGCTATCATACTTTGCGTTTATGATAGGCAGTTAGTTTACTCTATTTTAAAAACTAAATTCAATACCATTACTTATACTGTAATTTAATTTGGGCGTATTAGCTGCGGGCTGGCTATCGTACAAATACTCCCAGCCAGCGGTGAATGAAAAATGTTTTGCTATTTTGAACCTGATCGTAATTTCGTTTAATAGCCTGTAATCACTAAAGTTTTTGAATAAAGGTTGATAAAAAACGGTGCCAACCAATTCGCCATTTTCCGAAAGCTTATAAGTAAGAGAAGCATAATTGCTACTGCGAACATCGCGGTGGTAAACACCAGGAACAGTTTGTTCTTTCTCGTACTCGTACATCGCTGATGTAGCCGCATAAAGAGAAAGTTTTTTGCTTCCCGCAAGTTTAAAACGCGGACCGGTGCCGGCAAGCAAGCGGAGTTTTATACCTGTTACATTATTTTGTTGCATTTGCGTAAAGGCTTCCCACCGCAGCCATTTATTTATCTTGTAATTATACCTAAGGTGATAAAACAAATTATTATTCAATGTTTGTGCATTGCCTTCAAGTAAATTATAATCTACTAAAAAAAGATAAAGGCTCTTAGTTGTTTTGTATTCAACGTGGGCAACTGCACTTATATTAATAACTTTCACAGCATTTTTTTCAAAAAGAAAACTGGTGCCCGCATTTCCAAACCAGCCCGTTGTGTCACTTTGAATTCGCTTGCTTTCAACATTTACAACCTGTGCAAAGGATACACTATGCGTTATGAGAAAAAGAATGCTTAATAGATACCGCATCCGGCAAGTTAACAATTCGCAGAAAAAATTTTTACAAAAGTATCGCCGGTAAGGTTTACTTTTTTTCTCAGGGAAAATAAGCGTCGAGTTTTCCTGTAACCGTAATCTGTTTACACCCAGGTTGCTTAAGCTTGTAAAAAGGTTTTGAGTGTAGAAGAAATAATTTTCACAAAAGGATCTTTCATAATCTCAGATCTTCGCTCGTATTTTCCTTCTACATCGTAATGTTGTATGCCTCCAGACACATGATTTTGCCAGCCTAAGTAGGGATCGTGATAAATTTGAGGAGACCTGAAGACAAGCATTTTTCCAGGGTAAATGCCAGGCTTATATGCATTTGCTATAGACCTATTTGTGTGCAGCATATATTTGTTTCTCAACAATTTTGGAAGCAGGCGGCCTCTTGAGAGATAATAATCAAATCCCATTTTTGTAAACCTGTTATTTATTCTTAAAATTTTATTACGCGTCTTTTTATGCAAAATATGTACTGAAACCTTCGATCCAATCTTTATAATTTTTAATGGGTATAATAATTTTTCTTTGGGATTTAAAGTGGAAAAATTGCCTGCATATGCAGATATAACTGAATAAAGAGAAGGTTTTCTTTTTGTCTCTCCACTAGAGTTATCGCCGGAAGATGCATTAAGGTATGTAGATGAACGACTATTAAATGTTGCAAGTAATTCAACGTTTTCGCCTTCCTTTAATAATTGCTGAGCCATTTCAAAAGCAATGGTGCCTCCCAGGCAGTAACCAGCCAGGAAATAAGGGCCATGAGGCTGAACGGATCTAATTTCTTTAATGTAATGTGTTGCCATTTCCTCAATGGAGGTATGAAAATGTTCTTTTCCATTTAATCCCCTTGCCATAAGGCCGTATAAGGGTTGGTTCATTCCCAAATTCCTGGCGAGGTCTTTATAAAAAAGAACATTTCCTGCTCCTGCATGCATGCAAAACAAGGGCGGCTTGGATCCTTGTGGTTGGATAGGCACTAAACAAGAAAAATTAATAACGTTGTTTTTTTGGTTAATTACTGCAGCCAGTTTGTTTATATGCGGAGCCTGAAAAATAGTCGCCAAAGGTAACTCTCTGCCAAAGTGCTTTCTGACCCTGGTAAACATAGTAACAGCCTGAATTGAATTTCCTCCTAATTCAAAAAAAGTATCGTAAACTCCTACCTTTTCAATGCCGAGTAAGTTTTCCCAAATTTTTACTAAAGCTACTTCCGTGTTATTTTGTGGCGCTACATATTGATTATTTAATAATTGGGAAAAGTCAGGAATGGGTAATGCCTTTTTATTAATCTTTCCATTCGGAGTTAAAGGTAAATTATGTAGTTCTACCAAAAGCCCTGGTACCATATATTCAGGAAGCTTTTCCTGCAGTTGACTTATTATTTGGTGTTTATCAAATGTGCTTTCGGGCACTACATATCCAACAAGAACTTTATTACCATTGTTGTCTTCGCATAGAAGTACAGCAGCCTGCCTGATTTTTCTATTCTGTAAAAGCACACTTTCAATTTCACCCAACTCTATTCGGTAACCGCTTATTTTCACCTGGTCATCTATTCTTCCAAGATATTCTATTTCACCATTCGGATTCCATTTTACTTTGTCCCCGGTTTTATAAAGTCTTGATGCTGACTTTGAGCCTGAGAGAGTATCAATTTGGGCATTGGTTTGGAATGGGTTTGCGATCCGGAAATGATCTATAATAAATTTTTCTGCTGTTAAATCAGGCCTGTTAAGATATCCCCGTGCGACTCCTTCTCCGGCGATATATAACTCTCCTGCAAATCCGATGGGGAGCAATTGATCCCACTGATCTACAACATAAAGTTGTGTATTTGAAAAAGGCTTTCCTATTGGTACACTTTTATAAGCTTTTTCTAAATCAACTTTATGAATACATTTTCCTATTGTAGCTTCTGTCGGACCATAGTGGTTGTATACTTGCCCTTTGTAGTTGAGCTTTACTAAATGCTGTTGTATTTTAAGGGAAAATGTTTCACCGCCGAATATCATTACTTTTTTAGCCAATACTATATTATCCCCATTAATGTATGACAGCCATACTGAGGGAACAATCTTTATGCAATCCACCGGATTTTTTTCCAGGTAGGAAGCTAATTTTTCGCCGTCCATTATTAGTTCCTTTGATAATATATTTAATGCTGCTCCAATGAAAAGCGAAGTAAAAATTATTGAATGGCCGGCATCAAAAACCAATGGAGAAAATAAGGCAAAGGAGGTGCAATTTTTTAATTGTGCTGCTTCAATTAAACCAAAGCAATGATCCGCTATTGCCTGATGTTCCACCATTACTCCTTTCGGCTTTCCAGTAGAGCCGGATGTATAAATTATATAGGCCATGTTGCGGGAAGAAATAAGAACATCAGGATTTTCCGCAGGCATTTTCTTAATAGCGTCATTGCTACTATCTATTGCAATTACGTTAACTGTTGCAGAAGCCGGCAATTTTACCTGGCTCTTTTGGCTGGTGATTAAAAAAGTTGCGGCGGTATCTGCGAGCATATAATTAATACGCTCGGCAGGGTATTCTGTATCAATCGGAACATAGACTGCGCCTGCTTTTAATATTCCCAATAGTCCAATCAGCATTTCAACGCTGCGCTCAATAAAAATAGGAATTAGCTGCTCTTTTTTTACCCCATTCTGTAATAAACACCACGCTACCTGGTTGGATCTTTTATTCAATTCATCATAAGTGAGTTTTTCATTTTCAAATATAACAGCCACTTTTTCCGGGTTCGCACTTACTTGTTCTTCAAATAAGCTTACCAGCGTTTTGTGCCTTGGATATGCTGTTTTAGTATCGTTAAAGGCTACAAGTAACTGGTGCCTTTCTACTGCTGTAAGTATATTATATTTCGAAATTTCTTCACCAGGGGATTGTAAAATTGAAGCAAGTAATTCCTTCAGATGATTCACCATCTGATCAATTTTTTCCTCTTTATATATTTGCGGGTTGTATTCAATGTTGCATGCAATACCCTCCTGGGTTTCTTTCATGAAAAATTGAATCTCCGGCTTTGATGAGTTAAGTATAAGTGGTTCTTCGGAGAGTTGCAAAATGCCAAACTGTATTTGATAATCTTCCTCTAAAGTTTCGACTACCAACCATAGCTGTGATGGCGTTGTAAACCCTAAATCTCCTTTACTTGTAAGAAGCTCATCTTCGGATGTATTGGGATGTCCACCATATTCAGAAGCTTTTTGCTGCTTCCATTTTATATCATTTAGAAGCTCTGTAAAAGACTTTTTGTTTCTTATCTTATTAGGCACATATATCAAGCCGTTAAATAAAGCGATCGGATTGTCTTTCGCTGCCAGGGGCATAGATGCCCCACGGATTCCTATACAAATATCATCATGAGGATTGTACCTGTAAAAAAGTACATTAAGCACTTCTAATATGGTTATAAAAAGAGTGGTCTGTTCATTTTTAACGAACGCCTGTAATTGCTGGGTAAGTTCCTTGTTTATTAGGAACTCTTTTTTTTGCATGGGTGCATTCTTATTGAGATAAGAATTTTGATGCGCCACAAGTTTTTTTACAGAACTCCCTATAATATTATCATTACTGCTTTTTTCAGTCGAAATTGCTGAAGTTTTTTGGACGGCTTCTTTTATCTTCTGCATAGCTAGATTTTATATTAAACCATATAATATAGGTTATTGAATTAATACGGATATCTTAACTTGATTATATTATAATTTCCAGGAAACAAGAGAGCCTCCTTGCTTTATTCTGATATTTTTTATAGGTTGAACTTTTTGCAGTTATTGGTTTACAGTATTGGTTTACAGCGTTGGGGTACTGTAAAGATAATGGATTCACAGAAAATAAATAAAATCTGCTTGAGCTATTATATCAAATTAATAGCTTTAGAAATCGTTTATTAAAAGAGTCATCGCCTTATTTGGATC
>JBBPZF010000893.1:0-3005 GCA_038199105.1 Chitinophagales bacterium
CTAATGATGATATTGTCTTTTATTTTTTGGAGCGGTGACCTGTAGGGCTTGTCTTAAATTTATTTAATTAAGAGAGCAATATTATGCTACACATAATAAACATAGGAATTACTATAGATTTTTAGGTGATGGATTTTATTAAATTTGTTGAGAAGATAAAAGAGATGGACATAAAACCGTTTTATAATGAATTACCAAGCCATTCGCAGACAGGGTTGGACAGGTTTATGCCAAAACTGTTTCGACACAACACAAGAAGGATAACGGACATTTTTTTACACCTACAGAAATAGCTCACTTCATAGCAGGGCTTACCAAGCAAACAAAGGAAAAATTTAAAATACTTGACCCAGCTTGCTGTACGGCAATTCTTTCAAATTCACTTATTGAGAAGTATGCGAACCGCATTCCCTGCAACAGCAATAATTCATCAAAATCTTTTGGTTGTTTTTCGTGTGCAAGCCACAGCATGCGCCCAGTCTTTTTATATCAACACCTGCAGCGTTACGTTATGGTGAGTCGACATTATAAGTTCCTGCACCTGCCTGATCATACTTGCAGGTTCTTCACTTATGATTTCGAGTATGCCATGCCGTGAGTTCCTGCTTCTTTGGCGGTCAGGTTAAAATATCACCCTTATTGATATCGCAAACAGCTTTATGCGGTTCCTCAACAAATGAAGTAAAACTATCAGAATGCCGATGATAGCGCCCCGCAGTTTTATCGCCGCTTCATGCCTTGTTGAACAATGGTCCATTTACCTGTGTTAATTACAATAAAATTATGTGTGTACAATTGAAAGCAATCCTGTACAGCAGTATTATCTACTTTCGCGCTCAACTTACTGCAACGCACCAGTTCGTTACCATTGAGACCAGTAGCGTCGGCAATCTTTAATAACTCCGCTGGCGTTTCCCTGGACGACTTTCCTTTACCACCGCAAATGTAAATGCCAAATTCCCTGGAATGAGGATTGATCGCACGTTTTAATGCGCCCATTACGGAAGTAGTGATGCCAGATGAATGCCAATCCATTCCCATTACGGCACCAAGACTTTGAAACCAAAATGGATCGCTCAACCTCCGCAATATTTCTGTTTTTCCATAATCAGTAATGATGGCTTCTGTGATAGCAAAACCTAATTTAGCCATACGCTCAGCAAGCCATTTTGGTACGTATCCATAGTGAAGAGGAAGGTCAGCGGAACCAGATCTTTTCATTGGGCAAATTTACGATTTATGTAGCCTTGAACTTTCTATCCTCCGGCTCATTTATTTCCGGCATCCGCTCAATCTATATTTTAATGATGCGGGCAAAGAGAGAAATTTAGGAAACTGCTCAGTAAGAAATTAATAATCGAAAATTTGGAAATGCAGATGGCGCAACTGAAAACTGAAACCGAATTATTTAAAAAGAATAAATAATAAAAAATAAAAGGCATGAAGATTAAATTTTTTACTACGGCTTACGCAATCTTATTTTCGGCTGTATGCATCGCTCAATCCGTAGGTATAAATAATACCAATCCGGATGCGAGCTCCATCCTCGATGTTAAAAGCAATAACAAAGGCGTACTACTTCCACGAACCTCAACCACTTCGCGCAATGCTATTGCAAATCCTGCTAAAGGATTATTACTATATGACTCAACCGCATCCGGTTTTTGGTTTTATAACGGAAACGCATGGACGCAGTTGTCGGGTGGCGGAGGTACAAATTACTGGACGGCCAGTGGAGCCAATATTTATAAAAACAATACAGGTAATGTCGGCATTAATTCAAACTCACCTGCCAATACATTACAAATTGGGTCAATGGGCTCAACAGGTCTTGCAACAAATGACTTTGCCATTGGCAATGGCATTAATGCCATGGCTATCCAGCAAACTAATGCCAGTACGCTCTGGGGATCTTCTACAGATATTATTTTAAAACCCCGCAACGACGGTTCTGGCTATGTGGGCATCAATACGTTAACAGCGCCTGCCAACAAATTACAGATTGGCAGCATCGGCAACACAGGATTTGCCACTAATGATTTTGCTATTGGTAATGGCACGGCAGCTATGGCAATTTATCAAACAAATACTTCTACATTAATAGGTTCTACTACCGATATTATATTAAAGCCCCGCAATAATGGTGCTGGAAGAGTAGGCATTAATACCAATACTCCAAGAGCACCCCTGGAGGTTGCGGATATGATAAATGTTGCCGCTCTCGGCGTTAATGGGTACTCTTTTATGGCCAGTAGTTCCGGCGTAAGTCAACATATAGGATATTCGTCAGCAAGCCCTGTTTATAATGTTTCTATAATTGCAGCAGGCAGTGTATATGCTTTTGAATTTGACGCCTATTCCGATGCCCGTATAAAAAACGTTACTGACATAAGCAATGGTGCGAATGACCTGGCGACGGTTAACGCTTTAAAAATTACGGATTACACAATGAAAGATCAGGTAAAGTATGGCAATCAAAAATTTAAAAAAGTCATTGCACAGGAAGTTGAAAAAGTATATCCGCAGGTAGTATCAAAACATACAGATTTTATTCCAAATGTATATCAGCTTACCAGTAAAATTGTAAAGACAGACAATGGCTACCTGTTAACCTTTGCCGGTAAACACAACATTAGTAAAACAGCTAAAACATTAAGAGCAATTGTATCTCAAGAGGAAATGATGCAGCAATATTCCATCATTAGGATACCAGGCGATAACCAGGTGGAGATTGAAGCCAATGAATTAAAAGCCGATAAAATATTTGTGTATGGAGAAGAAGTTGATGATTTCCGTACCGTGGATTATGAGGGGCTCACTACCTTAAATATTTCTGCTACGCAAGAATTAAGTAAGCAATTAAAAAAGCAACAGCAACAAATAAAATTGCAGCAGCAACAAATTATGCTATTGGCCAGCGAAATCAAATTATTAAAGCGCCCGTTGAACAGACTAACATCTGCAAAGCAAAATGTTATAAATTCTAAAACTAAAAAAAGCAGATC
>JBBPZF010000894.1:0-7039 GCA_038199105.1 Chitinophagales bacterium
AGGCTTCATCAATGAAGTAAGAATATGGAACGTTGCTCGAACTCAAACGCAGCTTCGCAATTATATGAACAGCTCGCTACCCAATCCTACAACACAACCAGGTTTATTAGCTTATTACACTTTCAATAATCTTCTGAACAAACAAGGTAATCCAACCTGGAATGGAACGCTCGGCGGCAGCGCCGCAATTAATCAGACAAATCCTGATTGCACTTTCACAGCAGATTCATGCCTTCTACCAACCACTATTAGCAATATCATTAACGACTACACCGAAGTATTGGGCTATGATATTTGCAAAAATGAATTAAAGGTCGCTGATGCAACTAAATATAATCCCGGCGATACAGTTCTTATCATTCAAATGAAAGGAGCAGTCATTGATTCTAATAATGCATCGGCGTTTGGAAATATACTTAACTACAATAATGCCGGAAATTATGAGATGAATATCGTTAAACAGAAGAATGGAAACTCTCTCTCACTGCTAAATATTTTAAAAAGGCAATACGATATTGCGACCGGCAAAGTACAATTGGTAAGAGTTCCCTATTATAAAAGCGTAACCATAAACAATACTTTAACCTGCCTGCCTTGGGATGGAAATAAAGGAGGAATACTGGTCTTAAATGTTAAGGACACAACAACATTAAATGCAAATATAGATGTGACCGGAAGAGGATTTATAGGAGGGCGAAGTCCTAATCCGAATACATTAGCGCTTTATTGTAATTACAATTCTTATTACTACCCTTCAGGAACCGATGGTGCCGCAGAAAAAGGTGAATCAATTGCAAGTATTGGAAATGCAATTGCATGGGGTAAAGGCGCTCCTGCAAATGGAGGTGGAGGAGGCAATGGTCATAATTCCGGAGGTGGCGGTGGCTCGAATGGTGGCAGTGGCGGACTCGGGGGTTACCAGTTAGATGCATGTGGTGGCTCTGCAACTGATAATCGGGGAATTGGCGGAAATGCATTAACATACAATACTGCTTTAAACAAAATATTCCCTGGCGGCGGTGGCGGCTCTGGTCAAACAGATAATACCGGAGGATCACCAATGAATGGAGGAAATGGTGGTGGTATCATTATTATAAAATCGGCAATTATTAATGCCGGAGCTTATCAAATTATTGCAAAAGGTGGAGATGCTCCGCAATGCAGTTTAAACCCAATAAATCTCTGTCATGATGGAAGTGGTGGTGGTGGTGGTGGTGGAACAGTATTAATAGAAAACTCCATCTTTCTTTCAAATACAACAGTGGATGTACGCGGAGGAAAAGGTGGTGATTTAGCTGTTTACTATACTCCTAATGCAACCCGTATAGGGCCTGGCGGCGGCGGTGGTGCAGGTGTATTTTGGTCAAATAGATATTCTCTTCCTACAAATATTAATGTAATTAAGGCAGGTGGAATCAATGGTGTAATTATACCCGACAACAATAACCCTTACGGAACAACTGCCGGCCAACCAGGCCAAAATCTTTTCAACCTAAAAATCCCCGTTGATACTGTTTTATTTAAACCAAATATTGATTCTGTTGTAATTAATTCTTCGGCCTCCTCCTGCACCAGCTTTAATTTTAAAGGATTGGGGTTTACTAACACGGCGGCTATTAATAATTGGCAATGGTATTTTGGAGATGGAGGCACGGCTACAACACAAAACACTTTACATACTTACGCCTCCATGGGCGCTTATACTGTAAAATTAATTGCCACCGATGTAAATGGTTGCCAGGACAGTGTTATAAAAGATATAGCAACAAATACCACCAGTTTTGATTTCTGTTATTCACAGGATGTTTGTAATCCTCTTTCAGTTCAATTTTTTAATGTAGGATCCAGTGTAGTAAATCCATTCTGGTCCTTTGGAGATGGCAGTACTATTACTGGCACCACTAATCCCGTTCACACATTCGCTTCACCTGGAAATTATATAGTAAAGTTCAGTGTGCAAAATGGCGGATGTGTTGATACTGTTTCAAAAACTATTTCTGTAGCAATTATTCCTGCGGATATTGTGCTTACACCAGACACAACAATTTGTATTGGCGGTACAAAACAGTTGCGGTCAGTTCCTTCGCTAAGTTTTTGCTGGTCGCCTGTTACTTATTTAAATGATCCTCTTTTACCAAATCCAGTAACATCTACTCCTCAAAATATTACTTACTATTTCAACGCAGAAATAGCCGGTAATAACATAATTAATAATGGCGATTTCAATGGTGGCAATACCGGCTTTACCTCACAATATAATTTTGCTAATCCAAACACTATAGAAGGTGAATACTTTGTTGGCAAAAGCCCACAGGGATGGAATTCTTCATTAAGTAATTGTACTGATCATACCACTGGCAATGGAAACATGATGCTCGTGAATGGAGCTCCAACGCCTGATATTAATGTATGGACGCAAACAGTAACAGTGACCCCTAACACTAATTACGCTTTTTCTACCTGGATACAGGCGCTATATCCTCCAAACCCTGCGCAGTTGCAATTTTCAATAAATGGAAGAGATATAGGAACTTTAATAACGGCGAGCTTACCGACCTGCACCTGGACACAATTTTACACTACCTGGAATTCAGGGAATAATACTACTGCTGCAATTTCAATTGTAAATAAAAACACTCAGGTACAGGGAAACGATTTCGCATTGGATGACATTTCTTTTGCGCCGGTATTTATTAAAAGGGATAGTGTGCAAATCAATGTAAATACGCCATCTATTAAGGCGAGTAATGATACTGTTGTTTGCTCCGGGACACAGGTGCAATTAAATACAACGGGGGCTACGACTTATACCTGGACGCCATCAACAGGATTATCAAATACCGCAATTGCCAATCCTGTTCTAACAGTAGGTAACAGCACTTCATACTATGTTATCGGCACTAATAGTTTTGGATGCAAAGCAAGTGACACAGTAAACATTTCATCATTGGCTAAACCAACCATTACTAAAAGTAAGGACACCATAATTTGTATTAATAGTTCCGTGCAGATTTTTGCAGGTGGAGGAAATATTTATTCATGGTCACCTGCTGCATCATTGAGTAATGCTAACATTTCCAATCCTGTTGCATCACCTGATTCGTCAACAAAATATTTTGTAACGGTAACTAACAACAACGCCTGTACGAATAGTGATTCCGTATTAGTGCAAATAAAACCTGCTGCAACTTTCACTGTTTCACCAAATTCATCAGTATGTGTCGAAACTGCCAAACAATTATTTGCTTCAGGAGGAACATCTTATACCTGGTCTCCTTCTTTATACCTCGATAATACAAGCATTAATAATCCCATTGCAATACCGGCCAATTCAATCACCTATTCAGTTTTTATTCAGGATAGTTCTTGTAATGAAAGTACTACTCTATCAACAACAATTACTGCATTTCCTCTGCCATTGGTAAATGCAACAAGTGCCAATGATTTAACTTGTTCCCTCGGCTCGAGCCAGTTAAATGCGAATGGTGCAACAAATTATATATGGATGCCTGCATTGGGATTGAATAGCAGCAATATTGCAAACCCGGTTGCAAATCCGGGAACTACTACGATATATACAGTTTCAGGAAAAGATATTAATGGATGTAGCAATTCAGATACAGTAACTGTAAAAGTGGATTTTACTAAAAACTCGCTTTATTTACTGCCGAATTCATTTACTCCAAATGGTGATGGCATCAATGATTGCTTTGGTATAAAATACTGGGGAACTGTGCAGGAGCTTGACTTCGGCATCTACAATCGTTTTGGTGAAAGGGTGTTTCATACAAATGACGCTTCAATCTGTTGGGATGGAAAATATAAACAGAGATTGCAGGATGCAAACATTTTCGTTTACATCATTAAAGCAAAAACAGCCTGTGGAGCGATTGAAAGAAAAGGGACGGTAGCTTTAATAAAATAATTGTAAGAAAAATAAATTATTGTAAGGTTGAAATATCTCCTCTTTGGAGGCCGAATAAATGCATCTCTTCACCGCTTTCAATAAAATTTTCTCCAGGAAGGAACCCGCATTTACGAAGTACTTTTTTAGAATTTTCATTATGCGAACCTGTTATCGCATACATAGAGGCGAAACCTTTTGATTCAAATATCCAGTGAATACTTTCTTTTACAACTTCTGTGGCATAACCTTTTTTCCAATGCTTCTTTTTTATAGAATACCCAATTTCTACGCCCTGCTTTTCATCATCTTTTTTAAAAAGAAGAATACCAATAAATTTATTACTCTGCTTTTCTACTATAAAATAACGTCCAAAAGGAGAACCCGCGATATAGCAAGTAATTTGATTTTCAAAAATAAATCGCGTTTCTTCAACCGAGGGCTGAGGAGAAATAGTTTCTTTTAAAGCCACATCATTATACAACTCATGAAGTTCTTCAAAATCATTAAACTTCCATTTTGTTACAATCAATCTTTCGGTTTCAAATATCATTTATTATTATTTATGAATTTCACTAGTGAAATGAAATTCAATACCAGGATTATTTGTCCTCTCTGTATTCAGGAACCATTCGCTTTGTGCCAGGTAAACGATGTGGCCATCTTTATCTTCTGCAATATTCCCCGACTTAAATTTTATAAAATCCGCCAGTTTTTTTGGATCTTCCGATGTAAGCCAGCATGCTTTATAATAAGGAAGTGAATTCAATTGAACAGAAGCGCTATATTCATTCAGCAACCTATATTGTATCACTTCAAACTGAAGTTCTCCAACGCAGCCTATAATTTTTTTGTTGCCCCCAAATTGTGTGAACAACTGGGCCACGCCTTCATCTGTTAATTGCGACAACCCCTTTTCGAGTTGCTTTGTTTTCATCGGATCTTTATTCACCACTTCTTTAAAAATTTCAGGGGAAAAAGAAGGAATGCCAGTGAAATAAAAATCTTCGCCTTCTGTAAGTGTATCACCAATTTTAAAGCTACCTGTATCAAATAAGCCAATCACATCACCAGGGAATGCCGATTCTATAACATCTTTATCTCTTGCCAAAAAACTATAAGGATTGCTGAACCTAACGTTCTTGTCTAAACGCACATGATGAAAATATTTATTTCGTTCAAACTTACCGGCACATACTCTTAAGAAAGCAATTCTATCCCGGTGACGCGGATCAAGGTTTGCATGTATTTTAAAAATAAAACCACTGAATTTATCTTCAGCCGGCTCTACAACTCTTGTTGTTACAGCCCTATGCTGTGGTAATGGTGCAATTTGGATAAATGTTTCAAGTAATTCTTTTACACCAAAATTATTAATGGCGCTTCCAAAAAATACGGGTGCAATTTTTCCTTCGAGATAAGGTTGCCGCTGGAACTCTCCATAAACGCCTTCAAGCAATTCAACATCTTCGCGAAGCTGATTTGCATCCTTTTCTCCTATTTTTGTTTTTAAAATATCATCATCGAGGTTTTCGAGTGGCAAATAATCATCTTCGGTAGCCTTTTGATTTGCATTGAAAAGCAACAGGCTTTTATCATACAAATTATATACACCTTTAAAATCGCGGCCCATACTGATGGGCCAACTAAGAGGATGCAATTGTATCTTTAATTCACTCTCTATTTCGTCAAGAAGGTCAAAAGGGTTTTTACCATCGCGATCGAGTTTGTTTACAAATACTATTACAGGTGTATCACGCATGCGGCAAACTTCTACTAATCTTTTAGTCTGCTCCTCCACGCCTTTCACACAATCAATCACTAACACCACGCTATCAACAGCCGTAAGTGTGCGATAGGTATCTTCTGCGAAGTCTTTGTGCCCGGGCGTATCCAACAAGTTTACGAGGGTATTTTTATATTCAAAGCTCATTACGGAAGTCGCGACAGAAATTCCCCGCTGGCGCTCTATCTCCATGAAATCACTCGTGGCGTGTTTCTTAATTTTATTGCTTTTTACAGCACCTGCGGTTTGTATTGCACCACCAAAAAGAAGAAATTTTTCTGTCAGGGTGGTCTTGCCCGCATCCGGGTGAGAGATGATCGCAAAAGTGCGCCGCTTCTTTATTTCACTAATTTGTTTTGTACTTACTTCAGCCTGCATAAACTTTGTTCCTCTTACAATTTTTGGCTGCGAAGTTAAGGTATTGAATGGATTGGTTAATTAGTGATTAGTTAATTGGTGAAGGCTCCGAATTAGCGCAATTCATGTAGAGCCTAATTTTTTTGGGAGTGCCAAGGCCGGTTTTTTTTATTACAGCTGCTTTACTTAAAAATTCTTTTATCAAATGGAAATTTTTCTATCGCTATTATTTTTATTCTTTTAAAATCAGCATGCTTCGGATTGATTAATATATTATAGTCGCCATGAGTTACAGAAGGAATTTGAAGAATGCAGTATTTATTATCAGCAATAAATTTGTCACCCGTAGCTTGTGTCGTTGATGGATATGGAAACATATTCCAATTTAATGGCAAATCTGTTGTACTAAGCTTTGTTGATGATACGTCGTCAGGAATAAAAATTGTTATCATCATATAGTCACCTGGCAGAGTTGCTAATGTAAAATGTACCGCGATCTCTGCCATTGACCTGTTTAAAGCGGTATATATAATTTCTACTCCAACTGAGTTCCATCTTGCACCTTTTAATGCAGCTCCTTTACCAGATAAAGGACTTGCAAATTTCTCACGCGATAGTCTGTAAACTTCCATGTTATGCTAATATCCCATGGTTAATTCTTGTCAATTCCCCGATCACCATTTCCTTACCATAAGAATCACTTAATAATTCCAATGGCTTCAGATTACCCAAAGAAAAGCTTGGCGTATCTAACCATAATTTAAATTTTTCCATATCTCCAAAAACATCTATTCCAATATTTGTCACTTCAGCCATTTCAATTATTTTCTCCGACTGAATTGGCTTAAAATGTTTTGAAGATTGCTTATACCGTTGTAAAGATTTTGTGGATATATCTAATAAACTTGCCCAATCATTATCACTAAACGGGGTATGGTGTTGAATTAAACTAAAAAGTGAATAAGGAATGCCTTCTTTAATTATAAAACTCA
>JBBPZF010000895.1:0-6622 GCA_038199105.1 Chitinophagales bacterium
GAAACCAATTTATTTGGCGTAGTTGGTGGCAAAAAAAGAAAACATCAGAAACAAAATAAGCTTGAAAAACAAAGATTAAATATAATCAAAATAAGGCAGAGAATTGAAGGGTTTTATAACAAATGCCCTGATGAAATGGTCAAGGAAAAAAAGATATTGCTGGCGCTTACAGCATGTTATCAAAACTTTTCATTAAAAAACAATGTCAAAAGAGTGATCCTTTTTTTAAAACACCGGGATAATTTCTTAATGGTAAAAAAGCAATCACCTCTTCATAAATTTCTATTCTGTTTTAAGATGTTTGCAAAAATAAAATAGCCAATCTTATCTGTAACATTCTCTAAAAACAGAATCAGTTATTACCGCTCTGAATTTTATATTTTATAAAAGACTTTTCCAGTTCCTCTTTTATCCCAAGAGGTTTCACATCTAAAATACACTGGCAGGCGCTTTCATTTCCTTCGCAAGCATTACACGTTTTATTTAGCACAAATACTTTCGCCCTTTCTCCCAGGGGAGCCCAACGCTCTGGGTGTATCGGGCGAATAGGCGGATAAATGCCGAAAGCATCTATACCGGTTGCCGCAGCGAGATGCACCGGCCCGGTACCGCTCGCTACAAGCCCATCACAGCTTGCTATAAATGAAATAAACTCCTCCAAATTCATGTTTCCGGTAATGTCAGTAACCATATCCCCGGCTTGTTCAAACAAGGGTTGAAGAGGCTCCCGTTCCTTTGATATACCGGAAATAAAAATTTTAAACCGGTTTTTGTCCAGGAGTTTTATTAGTTGAATATAATTATCGAGGCCCCACTCCCGTCCGTTTCCCTGGGATTTCGGATGAAGTATAAGATTGTACTTTTTTGCATCAATTAAAGAAGCAAACTTTTTATTTAATAATTTAATTCTTGTAAGTCCATAACTTTTTCCAATTTCTACTGAAGAAAATATTTCTAAAATCCCTAATGGCGCTAATAACTTCAGGTTAAGTTGTGCTTCGTGCGACGTAGATTTTTTTCGGCTCAGCCTGACTAAGCGGTTACATGTTAGCCAGTGAAACACCCTGTTAGTCGTGCCGATACGTACAGGAATTTTTAATTGCTTTGCCCTCCGGGCAATGGCTGCCACCGGAAAAACATGAACAATAGCCGCTGGTTCCTCACCGCATACTAAAATATTTTTATTCAGAAAATCATCTACATCTATAAAAGCATCTACATTTTCACATGCTTCAATCACAGGCCTGGTGTATGCTTTCCCAATGAAACCAATTTTTATTCCTGGGAAATATTTTTTTAAAACTGCTGCAACAGGTAGGGTGAGCACAACATCACCTATGCTATCGGTGCGGCTGATTATAATATTGGTCGGATTATTTATGCTGTGATCAGGCATGTAAAAGTTTACTTTTCAGAGTGACATTTTTTTCCATGTCTCAAAATATTTGGTAAGAAATCTATATAAATTAAAGTCAGGATTTTTTATTTCATTTTCGATTTCCTCTTTTAATATCATTTTGTCAATGCCTTGCATACGATGTTCCCGTATAAGATAATAAGCTCTCTCAGCGAGCAACACTGAATTTCTTTTCTTAGTGTTGCTTAATGTGAGGTGCTCTTTTATTTTACTATATAAAACATCAGTGCCCTTATTTTCTGATGCAACGGTTTTTAAGATTGGAATATGATTTTTATTATGAACACCTGCCTGCATATTGTGCAGGTTTTTTAAGAAAGTATCCGCCGCCGGCCTGTCTGCTTTATTTACTACGAAAATATCAGCTATCTCCATCAGGCCCGCCTTCATAGTTTGTATTTCATCACCGCCTTCTGGCACGAGCACTACCACAGTTGTATTAGCCAGGCCGGCTATTTCTATCTCACTTTGGCCTACTCCAACCGTTTCAATTATTATGTAATCAAAAGCCGCAGCCTGCATTACACTTAGCACTTCAATTATCTGCGGATGCAGGCCGCCTAACGCGCCTCTCGTAGCTAATGATCGGATAAACACGCCGGGTCGATTATAAAAATCACTCATTCTTATCCTGTCTCCGAGCAACGCCCCTAAATGAAATGCGGAAGAAGGATCTATGCAGACCACGCCAACCTTTTTATTTTCAGAAGTTAGCAGGTTGATAAGATTGTTTACCAAAGTACTTTTTCCGGCCCCCGGAGGACCAGTGATGCCTACGACCGGTGAGTTGCTATTGCCCGGAAGTTGCTCCAGGAAAGCTTCGTAGCCTTCCACTTTGTTTTCTACGAGCGAGATGCCTCTGGCTAATGCTTTGAAATTACCTTGCTGTACCTGTTGCAATAATTCTGACCACATACCTGGTTGTTAAGGGGTAAATTTAAAACTTGTAAAATTGCAATAAAGTAATTTTTATTTCATGAAATAGTGATGCCTTATTCCTTCGTAATATTGAGCATATTTCTTGTAATGTAATGCGGAAACATTTTTATGTCTAAAGTGTTAGCAACAAAGAAAAAGTCTAAAACAAGCTGACACAAAATATTTGTTTGCCCTATTAATTAAAATAACGATGACCAATTTTATCCCGATTTTTCCATTAGCAATTGTAGTTTTTCCCGGAGAGGATTTAAACCTGCACATTTTTGAACCGAAGTATAAGCAACTAATAAATGAATGCCATCAAGCCAAAAAACCTTTTGGCATCCCGGTAGTAATTGATAATAAACTGAGTGAATTGGGGAGCCTCGTGGAAATAATAGAAATTTCGAAAACGTATGAGAGTGGCGAGATGGACATTAAAACAAAAGGCCTTGGCATTATAAGAATATTAGAAATAATAAAAGACGTGCCTGAAAAACTCTATAATGGAGCAATAGTGAATTACCTTGAAAACATAGAACATGGACAAAGAAAAATAATGGATGGTGTAATCATAGCGATTAAGGACCTTCACCGGCTTCTGAATGTAACAAAGCCATTTACAAAAAAAGAAGAAGATCTCTTGAGCTATGATGTGGCGCACCATGCCGGGCTTACGCTGGAAGGAGAATATGAATTGCTTTCTCTTACCAGTGAATTGCAACGGCAGGAATATTTAAAAAGACATCTTATGAAAGTGCTGCCGGTAGTAGCCGAGATGGAATCTTTGAAAGAGAAAATAAAATTGAACGGGCATTTTAAAAATTTGAGTGGCTTCAATATTTCATAAGCAACAAAAATTAACTGTAAGCTTTGCTTTTACAAAATGAAATCTTATAGCTTGAACGAGCATACACTTTGTTTTGATTTTGGAAATACCCGCCTGAAGTGTGGCCACTTCGAGGGTGATAAACTAATAGAAGTATTGAACCTGGAAAATAGCAGCGTGGAAACCATTGAAAGGCTGCTTGAAAAATATCATCCGGCTAAAACGATATTATCCTCTGTTATTGATCACAACCCAAACATTGAAGAAATTTTATCATCCCAAACCCGGTTTCATAAGCTTTCTTCAACAAGCCGGCTGCCATTTACTACTCCAGTAGGCAAGCCGGAGAGCATTGGTGCAGACAGGCTGGCGCTCGCTGCAGCGGCTGTTCATTTTTTTAATGGGAAAAATAATCTTGTAATAGGTTTGGGATCATGTATCACTTTCAATTTCATAAATAAATACAACAGTTTCCTTGGCGGAAGCATTTCACCGGGCATGGAAATGCGCTTTAAATCAATGCATGATTATACGGCTCTGTTGCCACTTATAAAGCCTGAGCCTGTTCCTCTCGGTTGGAATTTTCCATTGATCGGTTATGATACACGCACCAATATTTTAAGTGGCGTGTTAACGGGAATGGCTGCCGAAATTCATGGAGTAATAGATTTATACGAAAAAAAATTCAGCAACTTTAACGTGCTTTTAACCGGTGGTGATGCTGTCTATTTTGCCCATCTCCTTAAAAACAAGATATTTGCCGACCCTCAACTGATTTTTAAAGGGCTATATGCTATTAGCGAATATAATAATGAAACCAAAATATAAACTTACCTGCTTATTACTGGCTGCCCTGCCGTTGTTTTGCATTGCACAGGAAAATTCACCTTATTCACGCTACGGAGTTGGTAACCTGGTACCGGCAGGAAATATTCTTAACCGCGGGATGGGTGGTATAGCTGCTGGCTTTACTGACCCCGCAACTATTAATACTATCAACCCTGCCTCGTATAGCAATCTTGTCTACAGCACACTTGATGTTGGAGTAGAGTATGACGGAAGAGTGATAAAAAGCCAGAATCCTTTAGGTAGTTACAAATCCAATAATGGTATTATTTCTTATCTGCAGGTCGGTTTTCCTTTGCTGAGCGGAAATAAGAAAGCAGAGGCACATAAAACTTCATGGGGTGTTTCATTTGGGTTAAAGCCGATAAGTAAGATCAACTACAAAATAAATGCATTAACGAAAAATTCTATTGATAGTGTCGCAAGCCTTTATGAAGGCAGCGGGGGTATAAATGAAGCTTACATTGGTACCGGGTTAAAAATAAAAAATTTCAGCATTGGCTTTAATACCGGGTATCTGTTTGGTGAAAAGAACTATGATACCAAGCTCGCTTTCATTGATTCAGTTGCTTTTGATTATTACAAAAAAGCGGAGTACAATACCAAAACGCTTTATGGCGGAGTATTTTTAAATGCAGGATTTCAATATGCTATAAAAATAAAAGATGGTGTGTTTCGTATTGGCGGCTATGGTAACCTTCAACAGAATTTTAGTGGCAAAAAAGATTATAACGTAAATACTTTCAATTACGATGCAAGTACAGGCGCAACCACCACGATTGATAGTGTGTATACAAACGTCGGGCAAAAAGGGACAGTAGTGCTGCCTGCAACTATCGGCGGAGGATTTACTCTTGAGAAAACCCACCTTATACTTGGAGCTGATTTTGAAACTACCAAATGGGACAATTATCGCTTTTTTGATCAAAAAGATCTTGTGTCAGATAGCTGGATTGCCAAAGTTGGTTTTCAATATTATCCCGCTACAATAGGCGCCAAATCTTACTTTAGTTATGTGAAGTACAGGGCCGGTGTTTCTTTTGGCCGTGATTATATTTCTCCTGACAAAAATCTTCCTTTCTATACCATTTCAGCCGGAGCAGGCTTTCCTTTGAAATTAAAACGCAGCTTTTACGAAACACAATATAGTATAATGAATGTGGGCATTGAATACGGCAATCGGGGCAATAATAGCAACAATATAAAAGAGAATGTTTTAAGGCTAAGCCTTGGTTTTGCTCTAGGCGATGTGTGGTTCCTCAGGCGTAAATTCAATTAGTTTAGCTTAAAATGAAGGATGAATAATAACAAGTTTTATATAAGTATAGTAAAGGCAGCTCTTTTTACAGGCTGCTTTTTTGTTTATGGTTGCGAAAACTCTGATAAAGCAATAAAGCAGCTTACGGAAAAAGGAACAGGGGTGGAAGAAGCAAAAGGTGTAGATATTATTTACAGCCTCGGGGCCAGAACAAAGGCAAAACTTACCGCTCCTCTTATGCTGCGCCACCAGGATACGATACCCTATCTTGAATTTACCAAAACGGTGCATGCAGATTTTTATAATGACTCACTCAATATAGAAAGTAAGCTGGATGCGCATTATGCCCGGTATATGGAATCGGAAAGCAAAGTATTTCTGCGGGATAGCGTGGTAGTTTTTAATACAAAGGGCGATACACTTTATTGTAACGAATTATATTGGGATCGCTCAAGATTAGGTCAGGAATTTTATACGGATAAGCCTGTACGGATAAGAACAAGAACGCACATACTCGATGGTGATGGCCTGGATGCCCCACAGGATTTTAAAACATGGCATCTTATAAATGGCAGGGGAATTGTAAGAGTACCGGCAGATGAATTTCCGGAGTAGTACCTATCAACCCCTATCCCCTGAAGGGGGAATAAGAAAGATTGAAAGACGGGACCCCTATCCCCCGAAAGGGGAATTAGACTGATTGAAAAGATGTGCTTAGAATGCAACCAATAACTTAATAACTTTTCAACGATTTAACCAATAAACCTTTTAACTAATAAACCAATAAATATAAAACTCATGACAAGAAATGCAACAGCCGTTTGGCAGGGAACGGGTAAAGAAGGAAAAGGAACTTTAAGTACGCAAAGTACGGTGCTTGATAAAACACAATATTCTTACAAATCGAGATTTGAGGATGGAGTTGGCACTAATCCCGAAGAGCTTATAGCGGCTGCACACGCGGGTTGCTTTACCATGAAGCTGAGTTTTGTATTACAGGAAGCCGGCTTTACTGCGGATGAAATTGAAACTAAATGCGACATAACTTTAGCAGACGGCGCTATCACAAAATCACATCTTACTGTTACGGCAAAAATCCCCAACATCAGTAAAGAAAAGTTTGAAGAGAGCGCAAAAGATGCAAAAGAAAATTGCCCGGTTTCTAAATTATTACATACTGATATTTCAATGGATGCAACATTAAGCTGATGCATAATCGAGTAGGAAGGTAGCCATTAGTTGGCTACCTGTCCTCTCACACCACCGTGCGTACCGTTCGGTACACGGCGGTTTGTTAGAAGAGTTTCCTCTGATGTTCCGTTTTCCAATAGTAATAGTTAGTAAAGCCCACATA
>JBBPZF010000896.1:0-2015 GCA_038199105.1 Chitinophagales bacterium
CAACCAACCGACTTGAAAAAGTGCGTTTTTATAATTCTATGTACCGGTCAATTTGCAGCCGTAACACATGGAGCGATATTAATGGCGAATGGCGCAGTACAGACGGGAAGGTACACCAGCTAAAAAGTAAAGACGATGTTGCTTTAGGTTGCGATGCTTTCTGGAATACTTTCTGGAACCTGAACCAGGTCTGGAACCTTATAACGCCCGAGTGGAGCAATCGTTGGGTAAATTCTCAGTTAGCGATGTATGATGCCAACGGCTGGCTGGCAAAAGGCCCGGCAGGTATGAACTATATTCCTGTGATGGTTGGCGAGCATGAAATTTCGCAAATGGTGTCTGCCTATCAAATGGGCATCCGCAGCTTTGATGCAAATAAGTTAATGGAGGCTGCAGTAAAAATGCAAACAACGCCGGCTCAAAAAGTTTTCACAGGTTTTGCCGGCAACAGGGATCTCGTTGAATATGAAAAGCATCAGTATGTTCCTTCTGACAAAGGAAGGTTTTCTAACACGATGGAATATTCTTATGATGACTGGACGGTTGGGCAGTTGGCAAAGTCTTTAGGGAAAACGAACATCTATGAAAAATTTAATACCAGGGGCAAATGGTGGAAGAATACAATAGATACTAACGGTTACTGCCACACGAAATTAAGCAACGGTGAATGGACAAAAGATTTTGATCCATTCAGAAGCGGGGCTAATGAAGAATATGTGGAAGGCAACGCCTGGCAGTTAACATTTTTTGTGCCGCAGGATGTGCCTGCCCTGGTTAAGATGATTGGTAAAAAGAAATTCACAGACAGGCTGGAATGGGGCTTTAAGGCGAGCGAGCCCTGGCGCTATAATGGAATGAACGATCAATACTGGGATTATCCAGTTGTACAGGGGAATCAGCAATCAATGCATTTTGCCTTTCTTTTTAATTGGGCAGAAAAGCCATGGTCAACGCAGAAATGGAGCCGTTCTATCCTCGATCGTTTTTACGGTTACCAGGTAGCCAATGCATACTTGGGAGATGAAGACCAGGGCCAGATGAGTGCCTGGTTAATCATGGCGTCTATAGGATTGTTTCAAACTGATGGTGGTGCCAGGGCAAATCCTGTCTATGAGATTGCCAGCCCGTTATTTAAAAAGATAGAAATTGACCTGGGCGAAAGATTTGGCCGTGGTAAAAAATTTACAATTATAGCCGAAGGAGCATCACGCAAAAATATGTATGTGCAACATGCTACACTCAATGGCCACACCTTAAATTCATTTAAATTCCCCGCTTCTGAATTATTAAAAGGCGGATCGCTTGTGCTAAAAATGGGGCCGGAGCCGAATAAAAAATGGGGATATCCGGGGAATAAAATATGACACACATGAATCAGATGAATAAATTTAAGGAACTAAACAAGGCTTAGTATTTGAAAAACAGATTGGAGGAGACGCAAACAAGAGCCGGGAGAATCTTAGTATAAAATTTTTGGTAATTCCTTAGTTGTGTGCATATAGCTCATCATTTGTCAGCTTTAAAAAACTATATGTTTCAAAATATTTTATTATAAGCTCAATATTTTTCTCAAATAATGCAAACAGGTGTTTATTAATAATATTTCCGGTAGAGATTAATAAAAGGCGTGCCGATGATTTGCTCAGAATGTACGAATCAAAAAAATCGTTGTCTTTAGTTCTTAGAATCCTGTTTTCTTCTTTAGCTATAGCCCTAATTTCATTGTCCGTTGTCCTGTCTTTGTTGGGTAAATCATTGGTGTGCTTAACATCAAAGTTTTTGCTTTTTAAGAATAGAGCGAGTGCGATCGGAAGTTGTGCATCAACAAAAAATTTTATCACGCTGAAATTTTGTGAATGGTTTTTGTTTCAGAAAGGCGGGAAGCATATAATAAAGAGGCTTTTATATCCTCTGTTTCTAAAACCGGATAATCCGCAATTATTTCCTCTGTTGTCATACCTGCTGAAAACAAGTCTAATATTAGGGAAACAGGATATCGCATGTTGCGCACGCTG
>JBBPZF010000897.1:0-3020 GCA_038199105.1 Chitinophagales bacterium
ATTTTTGTGTTATAAAATTGTTCTTCGTTTGGGCTTTGCATGAAGCAAAACAATAAGAAAAAATAAATGCAGGTATAATCCACTTCATAAAATTTTATCAAATAGGGTGATTAAGAATGTTGACTTGTAAAGTAAGTTAACATTTGTGTTGGATTAGCAGCCTGCAAATAAAATCCTGCTAAAAATTTTACGGATGTAGAAATTCAATTAAATACTTAAGTAAGAAACGCTAACCGGGAAGTATACTTTAATTTTTAAGGCTTAAAACCTAAACTTTTTGAACATTACGTGGCCGCATATAACTCGCAGTAAGCGCTGCGAAGCCGGCTATTAATGCGCCGATCAAGGCGGTTATCAAAAATAAAAGAAAGGAGTTTGAAGATTTTAATATCAGCGTTGAAACACGATGCGCAAGTATATTATTATTATTACTGCTTATCCAAAACGACATTATTCCCCACAATAAAAACAAGGCGGTAAAGCCTGCAAAGAAAGAAACAATGGGGGATTGCGGGATAAATGCAGCAACTAAAAACGCAACTATCGCAATGCTCCACCATGGAAAATACAGGCATGCACAAAAGCTAAGCAGCATAATCAATATGATAGTGATTAAAAATTTCATAGAAAAAATTAGTGGTTAAAATTCAGAATTATGCACTTCTGTAAGAGAATTTCATTTTATATTTCACACGTTTATCATTCGCTTCATTGGCCTTCATTATCCAAAGAGAAAAATAGGCGCCCTTTACCCATGTATCTATACCATTATCATAATATTTACTGCCCGGATTTCCGCTTTCTCCGCCCGGATACACACCCCAGGCCTGTGTTTCTGGGGTTAGGCTCACAACCATTCTCCAGCTTGGGCCATGGTTGGTATTTGTAGCATTAATAGTATTAGTTCCTCCACCTATGGGTAAATGCAACCTGCTAAATGCATCAAGTTTAGCCAGGTGCTCTACCCTTGTATCCTTATATTTCCCCCATTCAAGACGGCCCTTTTTATCAGCTTTCTTTATGGTAACCATTGCCTTTTTAAATGCAGCCGTCATTATATTAGGCAAGGTTTCTACGCCCGGAGTATTTATATTGTCAATAAATTTAAAGGCCGAATCTTTTAAAAGGTTATTAAGTAAAGTACTCTCGCCAGGCCTTATCATATTATCTCCATGTGCAAGTAATTCATCATCCCATATTTTATTTTCAAGCGTATCCCAAGTTACTACAAACATAGTGGCACCTTTTGAATGAATATCATTTATGAAGTTCCAGTTCTTGAGTTTGTCAAAATATTTAAGCTCGTCACCATCCAATTTTTTCACATCTACATTCTTAATAATAAGCGGCATGGCCATTTGCGCAAACACATTGTAGTTGTCAGTTTGGAGCTTCATCATATCCTGCGGTGTTATATTGTTCATTGCACTTAACCTTTTGTTTATCTCCCATCCCCTGTAAACAGGAAAGCTTCCACCAAGATAGTATGGATAAGCGCTATCCGCCGGCAACTGATTTGCGCTGCTTACAAAGCCTCTCTCAGGGTTTACTATGTGAGGATTTTCATCCTGTGGAATCATGCCTTGCCAAAAATAACTGCTGTCTGTGCCTGGCATTACAAAGTCTCCCTGTCTTCTCCATTTGGCCGGAAACTGGCCCTGGTCCCACAAAGCAATGTCTCCGTTCTTAGAGGCGAATATGCAATTCTGGCCAGGCGTTTGCAGGTATTTTATTGCTTCCAGGTAATCAGTATAGTTTTTTGCTTTATCTAAAAGCGTAAACATTTTTAACTCATTGCTTGGGTCGTGGGCCTTCCACCTTACTGCATAATACTTGTTGTTGGTTTCCCTTAATCCATGATAGCTCTTATCATACATCACAGGCCCAATGTTAGTGTAGGCAACTGTATCTAAATAATCCGGCTCGCCTTTTACTTTTATATCTTCTACCCTGAATGTGGTTGGATGCCAGGTATTATCAAACCAATATTCTTTCCTGCTGTCATCACGAAATGATACTTCGTAATAGTCTCTTACATCACGCCCGGCGTTGGTAAAGCCGAAAGCGCAATTGTCGTTGAAGCCAATAATAATTGCAGGGGCGCCGGGGAAAGAAACACCATAAGCATTAAAGTTGGGCGTTACTATTTGCATTTCAAACCAAAGTGATGGAAGCCTTAATGACAGGTGAGGATCATTGCAAAGTATCGGATAACCGCTTTTGGTTTTGGAACCGCTTACCGCCCAATTATTACTTCCGTTCGCCGGATTCGGCTTTTGCTCTTTTATATTGACGGTATCTTTTTTGCCAAAATAAAGAGAGTCCGCTGTATCCGGTATTTTTACTTCAAACCCCGGCTTCGGGTATACGGTGCCGTTGGGAACAATAGGATCCAGCGAATCCATGATTACGGGATAAATTTTATCAAAGTTTCCCGTGGAGAAAACAGATTTGGCATTGGTATTTTCAAAATCATTTTCACTTCCTGCCAGGTCAAGGCTCATATATTTTAGAAATAGCGCTGTCTTTAAGTTGGTCCATTTTTCAGGATAATAGCCCAGCAATTTATATTCTATAGGAAGGCCGCTTTGGGTTAAAGATTCTATATATGCATTTACCCCGGCAGTATAGCTATCACATTCTGCTAAAGTTGCAGGATCTTTTTCAACTTCTTTTAAAGAATTTTCAGCAGCGAAAACCATACCCAGCCTGCGTTTATCACGATCAAAATCAAGACCTTTCTTTCCAATGAGCTCACTTATTCTTCCCGCTGCCGCATGTGTCTGAAACTCCATTTGCCATAGCCTGAATTTCGCATGCAAATATCCCTGTACAAAATATGCATCGTTATCCTGCTCTGCAAAAACATGGGGAACAAGACGGTCATCAAAATAAACATTTACATGTCCCTTTATCTGCGAAAATGAAAGCTCGGCGGAAAAATTTTCATCAACTGGTTCTGCATTTTGCCAAACGCCACTTTGAGGTGCCATCAGCTTTCCCAGAGGAGCAGGAAGCAA
>JBBPZF010000898.1:0-5880 GCA_038199105.1 Chitinophagales bacterium
CACTTACTACAATTGTACCATCTTCTAATTCTATTCCATAAATACGAATCATGGGTTTACTAAAATCGGGCTTACCCTTTCTTTCATGATCTTTATTAAACCTTATGGAAGTACTATTATGGTGTAATGGCTCAAAAACATCTTGAAGTCTTGCATTTTCATAACCGGGTAATCTATTTTCGATACAGTAAAGCTCATTATCTAAATGATCTCTTTCGTCCTTTACTTTGTCCATAGCTTCATCTATTGAAATACCTTCCCAAAAAGGATCAAGTAAATCAGATTCGGTTTCTATAAAAAATTTTTGCAGGTATTCATCATTATCAAATAAGTCGAAAACAGTTGAAAAAACATCTTTTTCTTCATCTAATATTTTATGTTCTGGATAGCAAACTGCCCAAAGGTTTGCATCGTTTTCGACCATAAAGATACTTTGAAATTCCATATTATCAACTTATAGGTTGATTTTTTATTTAAATAATTATATATTTGCACCCCGTTTTACATAGGTACATATAAAATGTGGATAATTAAAATGATGTTGTACTTGACTGTTAGTTTTATAATGCGTTCATTCAGGTAAGAAAAAACAGCACTGATAATAAGAATTGTAATGATGCTTAATAAATCCATGTAAAATATTTGGTATGGGTTTTAGTGAAATCATTTTTTTATTATGGAAAAATTGCTTTTGCATATACTCATAAAATTTGTGATTTAGTCAAGCTTATTTTTTACTGTTATCTTATCAAATCCAATACGCAGACTAATTTTGAGCATAATCCTCTCTCAATTTATTCTCAGATCACTTAATGGGATGCTCTTGTTTTTCCATTGCAGCATTGTATTCACCCCGTCTTGCCGCAGCGTCCAGTTTTGCCCGCTTATACAACAATTTTTGTGCTTCTTCCACATTGGCTTCCTGTCCTTTCCAAATATCTAAGGCGGGTTGTTGAATAGCTCTTGCAAAAGAAAACGTAACGATCCACGGCAAACGGTTTTTATATTTTGTGTGTATCGCATTCAAATGCGCAGCCGCATCTTCAGGCGATTGCCCGCCGGATAAAAATGCAATGGCCGGCATAGCCGCAGGTACTGATGCAAGCAAACAATTCACAGTAGCATCAGCAACTTCATCAATGCTGTTTTGATTATCGCTTTCTGTGCCGGCAATTACCATGTTTGGTTTTAAGATCATTCCTTCCAAATCAATTCTGAATTGATACAATTGATAAAAAAGAATTTTCATAACCTTCTCTGTTACATCATCACATCGTTGTATGGTATGATTACCGGTCACCAACACTTCCGGCTCTACAATTGGTACAATGTCTGCTTCCTGGCAAAGTGCTGCATAGCGTGCAAGTGCATGTACATTGGCTTTAATACATGCTGTCGTTGGAATGTCATCGCCAATCGCAATTACGCCACGCCACTTCGCAAAACGTGCTCCCATTGTTTTATACTCTGATAAACGATCACGCAAACCATCTAAACCTTCCGTAACTTTTTCATTGGGAAAACCAGCCATTGGTTTAGCGCCCGTGTCAACCTTTATTCCCGGGATGATTCCTGCTTTTATCAACACATCAGCCATCGGCACACCATCTTTTGTTTGCTGCCTGATGGTTTCATCATATAAAATTGCACCGCCAATGCTTTCATTCAAACCGGGTGTTGTAACAATCAGTTCACGATATTTACGCCGCATTTCAATTGTTTGCGGAATGCCTTCCGCGGCGAAGCGTTTGTTGCAGGTGCCGGTACTTTCATCCATTGCAAGCAATCCTTTGTTGTTTGCAAAGAGTTGCTGTATGGTTTCTTTTAAAATTTTTTTGTTCATAGAATTCTGTTTTCAATAATGATAATTTATTATGCTTCTACAACCATCTTACCCGTGTTCGCCCCTTTAAATAAACCCAGGAAAGCTTGCGGCAATTGATCAAAGCCATGTACTACTGTTTCAGAATATTGCAATTTCCCTTCCTTCAACCATTGAGCTAAATGTTTCATTCCTTCGGGAAAATCATTTTTAAAATTGCTCACGATAAACCCCTGCATTAAAACACTTCTTGTAAGTAACATGGGTTGTAATCTTGGCCCCATAGGAACTTCGGTACTGTTGTATAAAGATATCTGCCCACATAAAGGTATCCGTGCATGAAAATTAATGTTACTGATAACTGCATCAGAAATTTCACCACCTACATTATCAAAGTAAATATCCACGCCTTTGGGACATGCTTTGGCTATCGCTTCTTTCATGTCAGTAGTGGTTTTATAATTGATGGCGTCGTCGAACCCAAATTCTTCTTTTAGTGATTTTATTTTTTCATCAGAGCCTGCAATTCCTACAACATAACAGCCTTGAATTTTTGCAATTTGGCCAACGACCATTCCAACTGCGCCCGCAGCCTCGGATACAACAACGGTTTCACCTGCCTGGGGTTTTCCTATGTGCATCAAGCCGAAATAAGCTGTAAGTCCCGTCATGCCTAATATGCCCAAAAAATAGCTGGGCGGTGCCATAGTTGCCTCAATCTTTTGAATTGCTTTGTCCGAAACAGCCATTTGTTTTCGCCACGGTAAATTCCCGCTTACTATATCATCAATTTTAAAATCATTTGATTTACTTTCTTTCACCCTGGCAACCACGCCACCACTAATCGGCTGTCCTGTTTCAAAAGGGGGAACGTATGATTTCGCATCATTCATTCTTCCACGCATGTAAGGATCAACAGAATAATACATGCCTTCTAATAATACCTCTCCATCATTGACAGCCGGTAATTCAACCTCTTCTGTTTTAAAATTTTCTTCTGTCGGCAAGCCTTTTGGCCTTGATGCTAATATAATTTGTGTAGTTTTCATACGCTTCATTTTTGAGTTTTACCTTCCATTTCCAGTTAAGAATCTCCGGCAGATCTTTACCATGCTTATCAACATAGTACTTGTGTTCTATCAACTTGTCTTTTAATTGTTGTTTCAAATAATCGCCTTTACTGCGTAATTGTGGCAAGCGATGAATGAAGCGCATGTTAGCTTTTTGAAAAATAATCACGTACAAAAGCATGCTCCTGGTTCTCTGTCATTTTATCGGTTGATTTTGATTCAATTTTTATTTTTGCAAAATGCATATCTGCTTCTAAAATATTGAGCAATTCAATTCTCGCATTGGTGGGGCCAAATATTATAACTTCATCATACCCTTTAATCACTTCAGCAATGGATTCATAGTATTCACCCAGTTGCTGTTGGTTTTTTCTCTGCATAAAACTTTCTCCTTTTTGCAAAGTAAATTCCCTTTCTTCATGGGTAGAATCTGAAGAAATGATCTTCGTAACAATTGGGTCGGCATATTCCATTAAATGCGCACTTGCATGATCCATCCAGATGCCTAATTTTTTTTTGTCTGTCATTTTCGTTTGATTTTATTTTTGACTTAATTTTCTTATTCCTGTATTTTTCATCTCGAATTAAGAATTCAGGTAAGCGCCCTTGCCGGCTAATTTCTACAAACAATCTGTCACATCTATCACCGGTTAAAAAGAACCATATCACTTTGCCCCCTGAAATAAAAGGTGATAGTACCTGCTCATGTTTTTCTATTCTCATAATATCAAATAATAATCCAGCATTGCTTTATTATTCTTTCAAATTTCTTACCATTATTATTCGTACTAATTCCATTGGATCATAATAAAAAGAAATACCAGGTATAGACCAACACTCAATACACCGCTCAGTCTATTAAATCCCTTCATAAAATATAGAAGGAAAAGATTTATTATCGTAATACCCAAAAGCCACCATACTGAAAAAATAGTTTGTTTTGACAAAGTACTAACACCAAATAATATTGAAGGAATACAAGCGCCAAAAAAAATATTTAGATTGTTGCTATTAAGCGCTTCACTCATAACAACAACGTCTTTTCCTTCTAAAGCCATTTTGGTTGCTGTTATCATATTGGGTATTCCTGTTAAAGAAGCAAGAACAATTACACCAAGAATTGTTTTGTTGATATTCCATACCCTGCTTAAGAAAATAGCGGAGTGAACGATGCCCATTGATGAGAATACGATGGCAATAAGTGCTATTCCTCCGATCCAGGCCCAGGACCAAGATTTCGGCATAGGCATTGTGCCATTTTCAACTTCAGCAGTAGCATCAATAATAAAGGATTGAATTTTTAAAGGCAAGTTCCACCTTTTCATCTTATCTGCTTTTAAACCGGAAATAAGTACATACGGAACTAATATTAGTAAGAACAAAATAACACTTACCGCGGGAGCAATAAATTTAAAAACCAATAAGACCATAATCAATAAGGCAATGAGGGAAACTGCACCATTAAAAATCGTGGCTGGCCTTTTTAATCGTAATCGTCCGGCAAATAATGTTGATACTCCAAGCAATGCGGCCAGGTTAAAAATATTTGATCCTACGACAATGCCAATGCCCACCTCTTTCTGCTTTGCAAACAAAGCGGTGACAGCGGATGAGATTTCAGGAGCGTCTGCGCTTAAGGCCACAAGCATTCCAAGTATTCCTCCCGATATACTGAAGCGCTTTTTGAGTTTACCTAAACTGTTGCTAAGAACAAAGCTCGAGATCGTCATCAATGCAAAACAAAAAGAAAAAATAGATATAGCTGATAATACTGTCATTTGATGTTTACGCTGTTATGATATGGATATTTTTCAAAAAAATAAACTGCGACCCTCGTCTTCACCCCTTCTAATTATTTGTTTGTTCAATACTTTTCCACTTCCAGTTAAGAATTTCGGGGAGGTCTTTACCATGCTTGTTTACATAGTGCTTGTGTTCTATCAGCTTATCTTTTAATTGCTGTTTCAAATAATCGCCTTTACTGCCTAATTGTGGCAAGCGATCAATTACATCAATCACTAAATGAAAGCGGTCAATATCATTTTGCACCCTTAAATCAAACGGCGTTGTAATGGTTCCTTCTTCTTTATAACCTCTTACATGAAGCTCGCGGTTTGTTCTGCGATAGGTAAGACGATGCACCAGCCATGGATAACCATGAAAGTTAAAAATGATGTGCTTGTTTTTGGTAAAAATAGAATCGTAATCTTCATCACTCAACCCATGCGGATGTTCTGAACAGGATTGTAATTTCATCAAATCAACTACATTCACTACTCTTACTTTAACTTCGGGTAGGTGTTCCCGTAAGATAGAAACCGCCGCCAGTAATTCCAGCGTAGGCGTATCGCCACAACATGCCATTACTACATCAGGTTCGGTTCCCTGGTCGTTGCTCGCCCACTGCCAAATACCAATCCCTTCGGTACAATGCACTACGGCTTCGTCCATCGTAAGCCATTGCGGAAGCGGATGCTTGCCCGCAACTACTACGTTTACGTAATGGCGGCTACGCAGACAATGATCAAAAACTGACAAGAGACAGTTAGCATCCGGCGGAAGATAAACTCTTACTACATCTGCTTTCTTATTTATAACATGATCAAGAAAGCCAGGGTCCTGGTGGGTAAAACCGTTGTGATCCTGCTGCCATACATGGGAGGCGAGTAAATAATTTAATGATGCAATCTTTCTACGCCATGGTAGCTCCAGTGTTACTTTCAACCATTTGGCATGTTGACTAAACATCGAATCTACGATGCGGATAAATGCTTCATAACTATTAAACATTCCATGGCGTCCTGTAAGCAGGTATCCTTCAAGCCAGCCCTGGCATTGATGTTCACTTAACATGGAGTCAAGCACCTGGCCTTGTGGCGCAAGAAATTCATCATTGATTTCTTCCCTCGCTTCCCATTGCCGGTCAGTCGCTTCAAAAACAGATCCCAATAAATTTGAAACAGTTTCATCGGGACCAAACACGCGAAA
>JBBPZF010000899.1:0-2526 GCA_038199105.1 Chitinophagales bacterium
AATATGAAAAAAAGAATTTATAGAAAATTAAGTATAGCAATTATATTATTGACGCCGTTAATAGTTTTTGTTTTTAAAAAAGAAAGAGCAATACCAAATAAGTCAGACAACCGGCTGCTTGATTTTATAACAAAGCCATTGCAATCTTCCGCAGTTCCTAAAATAGATATTGAAGAAGCTGCAAAGCATAAGGCTTCTTACATTTTTCTTGATTCACGCGAAAGAGAAGAATATAATGTAAGCCATATTAAAAATGCAATCTATGTGGGGTATAATGAATTTAGCCTGGATAAAGTAGCTCAATTATCCAAAGATGCAAACATTATTGTCTATTGCCCTGTAGGTGTACGCAGCGATAAAATTGCGGGTCAAATGATTAAGGCCGGTTATTCAAATGTTCATAACCTCTTTGGGGGAATCTTTGAATGGATAAACGATGGAAACGCTGTTTATAATAATGCGGGATATCCAACTCCCTATATACATGCTTATTCCCGCCTGTGGGGAACATTCGTCAAAAGCGATTACAAGGTTTATGATGAAGCATTTTGAAAGTGCCACCGGCTATGTAATTTGGTTTTACTTATTGCATTCCGGCCTCTTACAATATGTCAACCTGCTGCATCGTTTTCTTCTCAGAAATAACTTGCCATCAAGTTTATCAGCATTTTCCACCAGGCAGGAAAAATTATTTGATTGATAAATTGTAATATAATTTCGCGTATAATTAATCCCGGCCATCTATCAAAAAGCTTTTTTTATATAACACCCTATGCCTGCTGGTTTTTTTTTGTGCAAATATCCAGGCGCAGGAGCGCACGATAATAGGGCATGTAACAGACGAACAAACAAAACTTCCTCTCTTTTCCTGTAGTATTTATTCTCTCAATTCCGGTAATGGAGTAATTACCGATGAAGCTGGAAAATATGTTTTTATTATTAACCGCAGAACCGATTCCATCGCCTTATCTATGGTAGGTTACAAAACGATGGTAAAGCCGGTAACAAAAGAGCTTAACCAGGTAATAAATTTTGAAGCCCAACCTGTCTCTGCGGCTTTGGACGCAGTGGTAATTGCAGTGAAAGCTAAGTATACCAAAGCGCAAAGACTGGTAAAAAAAGTAATTGACAATAAAAACAGGAATGATGTTTTTAATAATGCAACTTACCAGGCGCAGGTATATGATAAACTGGAAGTGGATCTTAAAAACATTCCTGATAAGATTCAGAAAAACCGTTTATTGAAACCGTTGGCCTTTGTATTTGAAAACATGGATACTACAGCCGATAACCAGAAGGCACTGCCTGTATATCTTTCAGAAAATACTTCCAACTTTTATTATAAAAAAAATCCTGAAAAGGAGCGCTACGATTACACTGCCATTAAAAGCTCCGGCCTCGATAACTCATCTATTCTTACTTATGTGGATGGCTTATACAAAAGGGTAAACATTTATGAGAATAATTTAAAGCTCGCAGATGTAAATTTTGTAAGCCCCATCGCCGATAATGCGCTGAACTATTATGACTATCAAATTCTTGACACATTATATTTTGATAACCACAGGTGCATACAGGTACGCTTCGATCCGCAGCAGTTTGGCAGCAATACTTTTAAAGGGTACATGTGGATAGCAGATACGGTATATGCGATAAAATCCATGGTAATGCACATGGATAAAAATGCCAACATCAACTTCGTCGACAAATTTGAAATATCACAATTTTTTGAGGCAACAAGTCACGGAAAATTTTTTCCGCAAAAAAATATTTTATACATAGATATGACAGTGCCCGCTATGAAAAAAACGGGAATACTTGCCACAAAGACCACCATATACAAAGACGCCCTTCTTAATAATGAAAATATTGATACTGCTTTCGAAAAAAAGAAAGTGGATGTTGCGTCACTGGTAAATGATACCTCAAACTTTGCAGATGTAAGATTTGAACCGCTAAGCACCTCCGAAAATTCTGTTTATAAATTAATGGATACGCTGAATAAGATACCTGTAGTGGAAACTTATAGTAAAATTATTTCGGCGCTTAGCGATGGTTATTATACAACAGGGCACGTAGATATTGGTAATATTTATTCGTTTTATACAAGTAATTATATTGAGGGTAACCGGTTCAACTTTGGGTTAAAAACAAACAAAGATTTCAATAGCCGCATACAGCTAAAAGGCTATGCAGGCTATGCCACACGGGATCAACAGTTCCGCTATTTGTTAAGTTCGCTTTTTGTTTTAAATACCCGGCAATGGTCCACGCTTAAGCTTACTTACAGCAGCGATCTGTACGGCACTTATGAGCACGAGGACGAGCTTGACCAGAATTCTATTTTTGCTTCCGTTTTGCGCAGGGTAAAGTCCAGCCACATCAGGCTTATAAATCGCCGGGAGGGCGATATTACTTTTAAGCAATATTTCAATAATGGTTTTGGCTTATTTGCCAAAGTAAACCATAGCAACCTTACTCCCTACTTTAATGTATATTATACCCATGATCAATTTACTCCTTACC